>JBDTXE010000023.1:0-12974 GCA_040006335.1 Verrucomicrobiota bacterium
GAGACTTTTTCCAAACAATACTGCGTCTGTGTGCGCGAAGACGGTTCTCCGCGCGAGATCAGCCGGGCGGGTTCAGCCGTCACTTATAAAGCGATTGATTACCGCTCGGGCCGTCCCGTCGCCCTCCAGGTCATCCCGACCAATGGTCTGGAGGACGCCACCGCGGTGCATTTCCAGGAGCAAGCGCGCGATCTGCAGATGCTGGAGCACCCGAACATCGCGCACATTTTCGAGGTCGGCCGCGAAGGTGATCACATCCTTTTCGCCTCGGAGTTTCTGCTTGGCGAAACGGCGGATAAATGGCTCGTGGCGCACGGACCAATGCCGCCCGATGCCGTCGTGCGGGTGGGATTGCAAGTTCTGAGCGCCTTGGCGGAAGCCACCTTTCAAGGCCTGTCCCATCGCGCGATTCAGCCTTCAAATATAATGGTAGTGCCGGGCGCGAGTCCTGACGGCGGATGGCCGTTCGTTAAACTTCTCAACTTTGGTTTGGCGGGTCTGAAATTATATTCTGTCGATAAGACCGGCGCCGAATTGGTGCCGGCGATCGCCCCGCAGTTCGCGAGTCCTGAACAGCTCGCGGACGGGACGGTGGATTTTCGCTCTGAGATTTTCTCTCTGGGAGCAACCATGTGTTTCCTTCTGACCGGCGCGGTTCCGTTAGCCGGCAGACTCAACGCCGCAGGCATGCCGGAACGAACCCTCCCACGTGGTTCCCAGATCCCGCGGACGCTGCGCAAAATACTGGCACATATGCTCGAGGTGGATCGCGAGAAGCGCCCACATGATCCCGTCCTCTTGGCGGGCGAAATGCGACAGAGTTTGGCCAAACTGGAAAAAAGGAATGGCTCAGGTCAACGCGTGAGTGCGCTGGTGCGGTTGCCAGCACCGATCCGAACCGAGCGCCGCGTCTTTTCTTCGCCGTTTAAAGCTTTGGCGATTGCTGCGAGCGTTCTGTTGCTGGCTGCTCTGGCGGCCGGATTTTTTCCGCACCAGCTTGGCAATCTTGTTCATCGCCAGCGACCGATCGCTGCTCTAGGAGTTCCGATTGGCGTTCCTGAAACGCGCTCCGCCGCTAAAGTCGCACCGATCGGGTTTAGCCGCGAGGATAACTCCGGGTTGCCCGCGCCTTCCGCGGCGGAGGTGGCCTCTCTTTCCCAACCTCCCGCTACCACGCTGGACAGTCGACCCCGCGCTGACACGTCGCCGGCAGGGGACGGGACGCGTGATCTGGCGATCGCGAAATCCACTGCCTTCGGTCAACACCCGGTTCAGCCGAGCCCACCGCCTGCCGTGCCAGAGCGAAAGGTGAGAAGCGCCCCAGCGCAAAGTTCTTCTGAGCCAAGTGAGCGCGCGACGGCGATTGCAGCTGAGCCTCGCTCGTCCGAACTCTCGGTGACGAACCGCGGAGCGAACGATCCAGTCGAAACCACGGCGGCAGCTTCGACCCAACCTCCTGTCACCGCGCCCGAGGAGACGAGCGGGGCTACTGATTCTCCTTACGCCTCTACGCCGCCTGACGTTGTCCCGGAGAATTCGCCAGCGCTAATCACCCGTGATGAATCGTCACCCGCGCCCCGCTTCACTCAGCCGCCTTCCGCCTCGGTCGTGGCGGCTCCGGAGAAAGCTTTCAGTCCTGCCACGGTGGGTCCGGCGCCGCCGGCGGAGGCTCCTGCGCCTGAGACATCGGCTCCGGTAGTAGCACAACAGACCCCGCCTCCGAGCCCTGCTCGTAATTTTGGCGACCAGGGTGTTTGGGGACGGGCCTGGAAAAATAACGGCGGAGCGGCGGCGGCAAATGAGCAGAATCCACCGCCCGCGGCGATGCCACCAGTTGAAGCGCCAGCACGAGTCTCGGTCGCCCCAAAAACTGCCAGCGCCAAAAGCAAAGTCAAAACTTCGCGAATCGTTAGCAAGAAAAATCATCGGTCCCTCCCGCCTCTGCGGGTCGGGCAAACCCGGGCGGAATTTGTCGGCACCAATGCGGAGGGAAACTGGGTCCTGCGCCTGCCCTCAGGGGAGACAGTGGTAACGCCTCCGGCACCCGATCCCGCGCGAGCGCCGGTGGAAAAGCATGGTCGGGTGCGCCGGCTGGAGAACCCGCCTTTCGCCGATCACTCCCAGGATCCCACGGTGGTTGCGCAGCCCGCGGATGACCCTAACGAGTAACGGACGCGCTTGGCGTCGCAGTGGGGAAGGCGAAGGTCGACGTCGGCGAGGCGGTCGCCTCCGGGGTCGATAACGGCGTGGGTGTCGCCGAAGGAATCGGGGTGGGTGAAGGCGTGGGCGTTGGTGGTGGCGGAATAATGTTTTCCCAATGATGCAGGGGCACGCTGGCGCCACCGATCTCTTTTACTAACGCTTCACAACGCGCTTGGAGCTTGTCTAGATCAGGAGGTCCCCAGGAACTGTCGGCTGTTCCGTTGAAGACGAGGTAGGTCGCCTGGAGATCGCTCATCGGACGATTGTTCGGATTTGAGGCCGCGTTGATTTGACGGGCGATGCGGAGCGAGGCTTCTCCTATTTTATCATTTGGACCCACGTCTCCGACGATCGCCGGGTAAATGGAATTTCCGGCCACGACCACGGCATAATCGCCCACCTTGGCCGCGTCTTTCCCCTTCCCGAAAGATCCTGGCATGACGATGAACGGATCCGTCGTGCCGATGAGGTAGCTGAATTTTTTCATGGCACTGACCTCGTCGCGCAGTTCGGCTGCACTGTTCTTCAGCTCGCGCTTCCGCTCCGACGTGGCCTTCTTCAGTTCGATCTCGATCCGCCGTAATTTTTCTTCGGTGGCGGGCAGGTAAGGATTAGGAGCTGGAGTTTTTTTACTCCAGCGGAAACTGGTGAATGGCTTAAAAGTCGCCGAAACGCCGTTGCCCGCCGGTACCCGATCTCCGTCCGAGCCGTCCGCGTCCACGTCCATGTCGGCCTGCCAGAGGAGCACGCGGCGATGCGTTTCCGGGTGCTCGAGTTGGAGCACCGTCTGGCAATCGTAGAAGTTATGCCGTGAAAGTAGCAGATCGAGGCGACTGAGATTGTCTCGCAGTTGACGCACCTTTGTTTCGTAAAGCTGGGTAAAGAATGGAGAAACCGCTTCCGGTTTGACCATGATGGACAGCCCCGGAAGCACTCTTCCGATCTCTGCGCTATTTTTCGTTAGTTGATCGAGGGTGCGATCGGGCGCCGGCACCCGCACTTTCAGCTTCATCTCCAGGGCGTAACTCTCCGGGTCAACGCGTTCTTCCGAAGCGGGGCCGCCCTTCATCGTCTCGAGCTCGGAATGATAGGTGATTCCGTTAAAGAGATGTGCGGCCTCCTTGCGGTTGCCCACCACGGGGGCGCGCGTCGCGGTCGGTGACGCCGCGGGGGGTAAGGGCGAGGGTAAAGGAACTATCGTTGGCAGGGGCGGGGCTTCGCGTTCATGCGCCTGCCAACGCTCGAGCGAAAGCCAGCGCCAGATCAGCGCGGCAGTGAGGGCGAGGAGGATCGCGTAAATCGCTCCACGCAACGCCCTGGCGGGTTTTTTCCGCACGGACTATCTCCTCAGGAAGGCCGCAATGGCCATCACGATTCCGAGCACGCTCAGGATCGCCATCAGTCCCGCAGGCATGAGCGTCCCGGTGCGAAGGAATTTGGGTGCAAATTGCCCGGCCAATAGGAATGAAACTAATCCGGCGAGAATCAGGCCGGCAACGGGGTGCTGCGGCAGCAGCAGAGCAGCGACCACGAGCAGAATTCCGGAGACGCCGCCGGCCACTACCGAGATGACACTGCCCGCTTTCAAGTAACCTATGACCCCTCCGACGATGGTAAGAAGACCGAAAATAATGAAATAGTATCGGGCGGCGGCGATCATTAGGCGATTGGTAATACAGGAGATCATCGCTGTCTACGACCGGCGCGCAGAATAACCTTGCGACGAGAGGATTTGCCTCACACGATTCGGTGATGCGATCTCTGTTCGTCGGTCTCATCGCGAGCGCAGGGTTATTTTTCCCGGCTACCTCTCCGGCCACGACGAAAGGGCTGAGTCAGATAGTTACTCCTGACCTGCAACCAGCGGGCGATCTATCCCTGAGTTTACAGGCACAAAGCTTCCATATTGCCAACCCTTATGAAGCGCAGGCTGAATTGGGGTTAACTAACTTCGCGGAAGTAGCGATCTTTAAGGGCTTCAAGCCGAATGAAGTGATTTTCGGTGCCGAATTTGGCCTGCTAACGAAGGAACCTTATTTACTTTCAGTAGGCTTTATCAACTGGTCGCCACAGCAAGGCGTCGATCCTCAGCCCTTCCTTGAAGCAGGCTACTATACCGAGCATAGTAAACTTATCGGCGGTGTCATTCACGCTGGCTCTAAGATAGAAGCGCTTCTTGGCTACGCTTATGACTTTAATAAGACGTGGCGCCTGCAGATGGACTTTCAAAGCGGTCAGGAAAACTCGTCTACCCTTGGAGTTACCTGGAATGTCGCGCCGGATTTTCAGGTGAACCCCGCAGTCTATTTACCTAATTACCATCCGGAGAGAATACTCGGATATATCGTTTTCACCTACACCTTTCATCTTTGGGCCGGTGGTCGGAAATGATCGTCTCCATTGGTCGCGCGACCTGAGCAACTGACAGTGGAAGCATCGGAATTAACGCCTCCGAGTTTCAACCAGGCCTTTCGCTTCTGGTTGAAACTGGGGTTTATCAGTTTTGGCGGACCGGCTGGCCAAATCGCGATCATGCAGACCGAGCTAGTAGATCGCAGGCGCTGGGTGAGTCCCGGGCAGTTTCTACACGCGTTAAATTACTGCATGCTCCTCCCGGGGCCGGAGGCGCAGCAACTAGCCATCTATCTCGGCTGGTTATTTCACCGCATCCCAGGGGGAATTGTCGCCGGCGTACTCTTTGTCCTTCCCTCGGTCTTTATCCTTTGGGGTTTGAGCTATGTCTATGTCGCCTTTGGTAGTCTACCCTGGGTGGCGGCGATCTTTTACGGTCTTAAGCCTGCAATTACGGCAATTGTCCTCGTTGCCCTCATCCGCATCGGAGGAAGAGCATTGCGGAGCAACGTGGCCTGGAGTGTTGCGACTCTCGCGTTTATTAGCACCTACTTTTTTCACCTCCCTTTCCCCTTGATCATTATCGGCGCGGGCGCTCTCGGGTTCGCCTACGGAACGTTCCGGCCGGGCGTTTTGAACACCGGCCATGGGCACGCGGCAGTTACAGGAAGCGGCTTGGTCCTCCCGAGTCAGCAAGAGCGCCAGATCCGCGGCTGGCGCGGCCATGTTCCCCTAATCGCCGCCTGGGTCGCGCTCTGGTTTGCGCCGACGGTGCTGGCGGGCGCGTGGAAAGGGTGGCAAAGCACTCTTTGCCAGGAAGGGATTTTTTTTAGTAAGGCGGCCGTGGTGACGTTCGGAGGTGCTTATGCCGTCCTTCCTTACGTAGCCCAGGAAGCGTTGCATCACGGCTGGCTTGGGCCAGGGCAGATGGTGGATGGGCTTGGCTTGGCCGAGACGACACCGGGTCCCCTGATCATGGTGCTGCAGTTCGTGGGCTTTCTCGCCGCGTGGCAACACCCCGAGGGGCTGCCGCCGCTCTTGGCGGCGACACTTGGCGCAGCTATCACCACTTGGTCGACTTTCACGCCTTGTTTTCTCTGGATTTTCCTGGGGGCGCCTTATATCCAACGCTTACATGGCCACGCTCGGCTCACCGCCGCGCTCACCGCCATTACCGCTGCGATTGTCGGCGTCATCCTTAATCTTGCCGTCTGGTTTGCCACGCACGTCTACTTTCCGCGAACGGGTCAAATCGATTGGTTTGCGATCACGCTCAGCGCGATGGCGCTATTCGGCTTGCTGCGCTGGAAATGGAACGTCATTCCGGTCGTCATCGCGTCCGGCGTAAGTGGGGTAATTTATCAAATCCTGCGCGGGCCTTGAGCAACCGAAAGTGCTTGCACAAATGCAACCGGGACACATTTTGACCAACAGATGAAGCTTCGTGTTTTTATCGGAAGCGCTTTGATCGCGACCTTGGTCGCGGCTTTCATTTTGGCCAGCGCTCCGGATTGCCACCGGCAGCTTCATGGCGCCGAGTCGGGCCATCAGTGCGCCGCTACCTTGCTCGCTTCCGGCCAATGGACCGCCTCTGCCCCCCCGCCGGCAATGCTCCCCTTGGTCAGGGTTCCAATGCCTGCCTGCGTGGAGGTGGATCTTCCGGTTCTCGTTAGCGCAGCTATTTCTCGTTCCATCCTCGAGCACGCTCCGCCGCGGCTCTCTTAACGCGCCAGCGGCGCGCCACGTGGTCTCGCGCTCCAGGAAACGGTGCGCGGGGTTGTCAGTCCTTCATCGGCCGATCTCGGTGGTTTCAGTTTTGCGAAATGAGAATATTGCTCGGAACAACTATCTTTTTGCTGGCGCTTGCTCGCGTTGGTGCGCAGGAGACTCCCGCGCCTCCGCCGACGGCTGACTTGGAGGTCTTGCAGCAGCAAGTGCAGGCCCTCACCGAAACCGTCAAGGCCCTGCAACAGCAGGTCAAAGATCAGCAGACGGCCTTGGAGCAGGCAAATATCGCCACGCCGCCATCAGCCGCAGGTTCGCTCGCTGTAACCCCAGTGGTGAATCCCGGTGCGAAGACCAGCGCGCCGACGAGCTTCCCCACCAGCGACGACTCGGTCGTGGCCGGTGGGCAGGCTCCTTCAACTCCCGTGAATGCCCCGGCGACCAGCGCATTCCCGACGAACGACAACTCAGTGGTGGGCGGAACTGGCGGAGACGCGACCGTCTCGACCTCCACCACGCCTGCCACCAGCGCGCTGACTCAGCCGCTTTCGCTCGTCAGCAGCAACGGCGGGAAAACCTACATGAACATTTCCTTCGATGGCCTGTTCGCTCTCGCCTACTCGAGCGCGCGCGACCTTTCTCGCATCGAAGTCGGTGATCATGATCCGCAGCAGCGCGGTTTTAATGCGCGCAATCTCGAAATTGCGCTCGACGGCGCGGTTGATCCTTACTTTGAAGGCTTCGCGAATATCGTCCTCAAGCTCAACAACGACAACGAAACCGAGATCGAGGCCGAGGAAGCTTTTTTGCAAACAACGAGTTTGCCGTGGGGATTGCAGGTGAAAGGAGGCCAATTTTTCGCAGCCTTCGGTCGGATTAATCCCACGCACCCGCACACCTGGGATTTCGCCGACGATCCGCTGGTGCACGGGCTTTTCCTGGGACCAGATGGGTTGCGTGGTGTCGGTGCGCAAGTCGCATGGACCGTGCCGGTCCCTTGGTATTCGCAGATTCTCGTCGCGGTGCAGAATGGCCGGGGCAGCACGGGCTACTCCTTCCGCAATCCCGGAGAGGGCGGTTTTTTCTTCGGCCGCCGCACGCGCGATAACGAAGCGGTCGGGCTGCAGGATTTCGTCTGGATACCGCGCTTCGAAAATTCTTTTAACCTCAGCGACACTCAGACTGTTCTGGGGGGCGTGAGCGGCGCCTTCGGTTCGAACGACACCGGAGTGAATACTCGCACTCAGATCTATGGCGCCGATTTGCTCTACAAATGGAAGAGCTCGCATGCCGAGGGCGGGTTTCCTTTCGTGAAATGGCAAAGTGAAGTGATGTATCGCCGGTTCGAGGCCGGGCGGGGCGCCGAAGAGAGCTTTCCCGTCGCCGAGACGTTTCGCGACTGGGGGATGTATTCGCAGCTACTCTGGGGCTTCAAAAAGGGCTGGGTCGCCGGCGCGCGCGGAGACTATATCCACCTGCAAAATTCACGTTTTACGGACGACCCTACCCGGCAATCCCGGTCTCGCCTCAGCGGCGATCTTACCTGGTACCCGACTGAATTCTCCAAGCTGCGTTTACAATACAATCACGATTTTCTCGAAGCCAACGACTTCCTCAAGGCGCGGGAAGCCGACTCCATCTTTCTTCAATTCGAATTTATTCTCGGCGCGCACGGCGCGCATAAGTTCTAACGATGAATAGACCGCTCCCCCGCTTGGAATCACCGACTGCATTTATGAAAAAAATCTTCTTGATCCTATCTACCTTTGCCTTCGTCGCTGTCGCCGAAGCCAAACTCAACGTCGTCGCCACGCTCCCAGACCTGGGGGCGCTCGCCCGTGAGATCGGCGGGGACAACGTCAGCGTCACCGTTTTAGCGAAACCAACCGAAGATCCGCACTTCGTCGACGCGCGGCCGAGCTTCGTCGTTGCCCTGCGCGGCGCGGACGTGCTCATCGACGGCGGCGCGGAGCTGGAGGTTGGCTGGCTGCCCCCCTTGTTGCAGAACGCGCGCAATCCCAAGCTGGAAGTCGGGAAACCGGGACGTATTCAGGCCTCGCAGGGCATCCATCTGATGAATGTCCCGGCGAACGTTACTCGCGCGGCGGGAGATGTGCACGCGCTCGGCAATCCGCACTTTGCCGTCGATCCCATCATTGCGAAGGCGATCGCGCAACACATCGCGCAGGCTTTCTCCGCGATCGATCCCGCGAACGCCGCTCGCTACGAAGCGAACGACAAGAAGTTCGAGGGCGCCATCAACGGCAAGTTGCAGGAGTGGGGCGCGGCCATGCTTCCCTTCAAGGGGCAGCACGTGGTCGCTTACCACGACTCCTGGCCTTACTTTGCCCATCGCTTCGGCCTGAACATCGACCTCTTCCTTGAGCCGAAACCCGGGATTCCGCCCTCGCCCTCCCATTTGGCTGAAGTGATTCAGCAGATGAAAGCCCAGCACATCAAAGCCATCATCGTGGAGCCGTATCACAATAAGAAAATCGCCGAGCGCGCCGCGGCGGGAACCGGCGCCAAGGTGATCGATTTCGCGCAATATCCGGGCGGGATACCTGGGACCGAGACTTACATCAGCTTAATGGACGCGCTCGTTTCGCGTCTCGCGGCAGCGCTGAAATAGATCGAGCCGCGTATCCTCCACCCCTTTTGAGCATCATGTGGGACGTCATGTTTTGGCCAATTGTCGCGTGCGTGGTTTTACCCTGGCTCTTGGTTTACCTCGGCCTCCACGTCGTCCAGCGCGGCATTATCTTTGTCGATATCGCGATGGCGCAAATGGCGTCGCTCGGAATTTGTGTCGCGCTGCTCTTTCGCATCGATTTGCATAGCTGGGGAACTTTTGCGATCGCGCTCGGCTTCACCCTGGTCGGCGCCGCCCTCTTTTCCTTCACCGGAAAGCGAGCCAGCCAGATTCCACAGGAAGCGATTATCGGCATTGCCTATGTCGTGGCCGCGGGAGCGGCGGTCCTTTTGCTCAGCCGCGCGGCGGAAGGGGATGAGGAAATCAAACAGATGCTGGTGGGAAACATCCTGCTCGTTTCGCCCGGCGAAGTCTGGCGTTGCCTCGCTCTCTTTCTCGGGGTGGGGGCGTTTCATTTTGCTCTGCGCCGCAATTTTTTCCTCGTCTCTTTCTCCCGCGAGACGGCCTATGCTAGTGGCCTGCGCGTGCGCTGGTGGGATTTTCTCTTCTACGCCACCTTCGGCCTCGTCGTGACAATTTTCGTTAGAATCGCCGGGGTGCTGCTGGTCTTTAGTTACCTGATTGTGCCCGCGGTGTGCGGGATGACGCTGGCGCGGCGTTCGGCTCCGCGACTCATCATTGGCTGGATTATTGCCACCCTGGGTGGGGTGGGCGGCCTCTTCTGGTCGTTCTACGGAGATTTGCCGAGCGGAGCGGCGATTGTTTGCACCTTCGGGGCTCTTCTTTGTCTGGTCGCAGCCGTCTCGCTCGTGCGCTCGAGAGAGTTAACGACGCCAGGATAACGAGCGACGCGATTATTGCTATCGCTGGCGCTTTTCCTGCATCGAGTGGAAATTATGGATGCCGTGACCAGAGTCGCCACTCCCTCCACCCACGAATGTAGCCATCATCAGCCCGCTGATTTCGGCCGCGCTTTCGCGATCGGCATCTTTCTCAACTTCGGCTTCGTCATCGTGGAAGTCGTCTATGGCCTTCTCGCGCATTCCCTTTCTCTCGTGGCGGACGCTGGTCACAACCTGAGCGATGTTCTCGGGCTGGTTCTGGCTTGGGGGGCAAGCGTGCTCGCGCGCACCGCGCCGACGAAACGCCACACTTACGGCTTGCGCAGTTCGTCCATCCTGGCTGCTCTTTTTAACGCCATCCTGCTGTTGATTTCCGTCGGCGCCATTGCCTGGGAAGCGATCCGGCGCCTGCATACTCCGGCCCCGGTGGGCGGTCGCATCATGATCTGGGTGTCGCTCCTGGGCATTGCCATTAACACCGCCACCGCGCTCATGTTTGCGTCAGGGCGAAAAGGAGACCTCAATATTCGCAGCGCCTTCATGCACATGGCGGCCGACGCCGCTGTTTCCGCCGGGGTGGTGGTGGCGGGCGTGGCGATTTTGGCCACCGGCCGCGAGTGGATCGATCCCGTCGTCAGTCTGGTTATCGCGGCTGTGATTATCTGGGGCACGTGGGGATTGCTGCGAGATTCCGTGAACCTGGCGCTCCAGGCAGTCCCTTCGGGGATCGATCTGCACGAAGTGGAAAATTACCTTGGCGCTTTGCCGAATGTGACGGCGGTGCATGATCTCCACGTCTGGCCGATGAGTACGACCGAGACCGCGCTGACCGCGCATCTGGTGCGGGACGTCGACCGTTGCGATTCTGGCATCCTGGAAACGGCGTGTCGCGAATTGCACGAACGTTTTGCGATTCAACACGCCACCATCCAGTTCGAGACGACGGATCATCGCTGCGATTTGGCCGCGGGAGACCGGGTCTGACCCGGCGCTCAGACTCGTGCCACGTGGTGTGACACCATAGAAATCGGGAGCAAATTTTAGCGGTGCACGCCTTCTCTTATCGCGCCGGCGCTCTCTTGTGCGAAGAAGTCAGCCTCGCGGACGCGGCGGCCGAATTCGGCACCCCGCTTTACCTCTACAGCGCGGGGACGATTCGCGACCATTACCAGCGCTTCGATCAGGCACTGGCGCCGCTCGACCATCTTGTCTGCTACGCGGTCAAGGCAAACCCGAACGGCGCCATCCTGCGCCTTCTCGCCAAGGCCGGAGCCGGCTTTGACATCGTCTCCGGTGGCGAACTGTCCCGCGTCCTCGCGGCCGGGGCGGATCCGGGCAAGTGCACCTTTGCCGGCGTGGGCAAGACGCGCGCGGAGATCGAAACCGCGCTGGAGCACGGGGTTTTCTGTTTCAACGTCGAGAGCGAAGGTGAACTCGATCACATCAACGAGATCGCCGTCACGCAGCGGCGAAGGGCGCCGATCGCGCTCCGGGTAAACCCCGACGTCGCCGCTTCAACCCATGCTTATATCTCGACCGGACGGAGCGAAGATAAGTTCGGCATTCCGCTTGAAGACGCCGCGTCCGTCTATCACCGGGCGGCGCAGATGTCCGGCATCGAGATTCGCGGAGTGCAGATGCACATCGGCTCGCAAATTACCGAAGTGGGACCTTTCGTGGCGGCGATCGAGAAAGTGGCGGGCCTCATCGCCGAGCTCCGTGGCCGATACCCGCTGGAATTTTTCAGCATCGGCGGCGGGCTCGGCATCGCTTACCATTCGTCGTTAGCGAGCGGGGAAAGCGACTGGTGGCGCCATCAGGATCCGCCTCCGCTTACGCTCGAGGCCTACGCCGCCGCCATTACTCCGCTGCTAACGAAGATTGGCTTGCGCGTTCTTTTCGAGCCCGGCCGCCTGCTCGTCGGGAACGCCGGCGTTCTCCTGACGCGAGTTCTTTACCTCAAGGATACAGGCTCGAAAAAATTCGCCATCGTCGACGCCGGCATGAACGATCTCCTCCGGCCCGCGCTCTATGGCAGCTACCATGAAATCGTGCCGGTGCAGCCGCGGCCGTCCCATCTCGTGAAAATCGATATCGTTGGGCCGGTCTGCGAGAGCGGCGACTTCTTTGCCCATGAGCGCGAGATGCCGGAACTCCGCCCGGGCGATCTTCTCGCCCTCATGAGTGCGGGGGCCTACGGCTATGCCATGGCTTCCAACTACAACTCGCGGCCGCTGCCGGCCGAAGCCATGGTGGACGGCGCTCGCCTGAAGTTGATCGGGCGCCGGCAGCAATGGACCGACCTGACAGCCCTGGAGGTGGCGTCCGATTGATTGCCGAGCGTTGCCAATTCCCTCTTCAGCATAAATAGTGCTCCTCTAAATTTATGGCTAAGCGAATCATGGTTCTGATCCTTCCCTTTCTCCTGGCGTTCGCCGCGCCGGCCGCCACCGCCCCACGGGGTGAATGGGTCCTCCTCGTCGGAGGCGTCTCCATGAATCAATGGGAGAAATACAAAACGCAGCCGCACGATCATTGGTGGGCCAATTTCGTCCACGCCGCCCGCATCCGGACGGAACAGCTCCGCGCCCAATACGGACCGGATCTTCCGATCACCTGGCTGGTCTACAAGCCGGCCTACCTCGAGCGGTCCAAGCAGGATGGGCGGGATTTGATCGAATTAATCAACTCCGTCCGGGACAAATACAATCTCCACCTCGTTTACTTCAACAAGGGCGGCGACGTCGTCGATTACCTGAACAACGGCCGGCCGCGCAACGATCTAAAAGTGGCCGGCTTCGAATACTTCGGGCACTCGAACAAAGCCTGTTTCATGTTCGACTACAGCAACGTCATCGACAGCTCCGCCAAAGCCTGGCTGCACCAGACCGACTTCGTCAAAATCAACCGCAACGTCTTTGCCCGGGACGCCTACGTGAAAAGCTGGGGCTGCCACAGCGGGGAAATGATGAGCGACTATTGGCGGAAAGCGACCGGCCTCCACATGTGGGGCGCCGTCGGTAAAACCCAATACATGAGCGAAGAATTGCCCGTGCTGGTTTCCCCTACGGATAAGTGGGTGAATTAGGAATCCCCGCCGCGTGCTCTTCTTGTAGCGGCGGTCTCCGACCGCCGAATCGCGCGTTAATCAAGCCATCCCCGCCAGCCGAAAGGAAAACCAGCGGAAGCAATGCGGGGAC
>JBDTXE010000024.1:0-12812 GCA_040006335.1 Verrucomicrobiota bacterium
CCGGCGAAGCGACCACTGGCCAGGAAAGCGGCGGAGTGGCGGTGCAGGCTCCGCCAGTGACGACCCAGGCGCGCTACCTCGTCGGCGGTCTTCTTCGGTCGCAGGTCAAACATATCGCCGAGATCGCCGGCAAGGCGAAGCTCTCAGCCGAGATTCTGCAATTGGCGCCCGTCTGCTCGCTCAACGCTTTCGAGTTTGCCTACCCACAAGTGTACGCGAACGAAACCTTCCTCTTGCTCGACATGGGTCACCTGCAAAGCACCGTTCTTATCGGCCGCAACGGCGAGGTCGCCCTCACCCGCTCCTTCGAGTACGGCGGTAAACATTTCACGCAGGCCCTGACGGCCGATGGCGGCCTCGATACCGAAGCGGCCACCCTCCTGATTAAAGAAGGAGACGCGGGCATGGCGGATATTTGCCGGCAAACCCTCGCGCGTCTCGCCACCGAGGTTCGCAATTCCATCGGCTTCTTCGAGGGGCAGCACGAAACGCCCATTCACCGCATCTTCGTTTCGGGCGGATTATCCCGCACCAGCATGGTGCTGCAGACGCTGAGCGATGAGCTCAGTTTGCCCTGCGAGATTTGGGATCCGTTAGAGACCTGCGAAGTGGCGCTCCCGGCGCCGCGCCGCAAAACCCTGCAGGACGAGTTTGCCTCGCTCAACGTGGCTTGCGGCGCCGCTTTCGAATACCTTCGCACTTAAGACACGCCATGCCCCTGGCCCTGAATCTCCTCCACGAAGAGCTGCGTGAACAA
The DNA here is from genome assembly GCA_040006335.1 of Verrucomicrobiota bacterium. Classification (GTDB taxonomy): domain Bacteria; phylum Verrucomicrobiota; class Verrucomicrobiia; order Chthoniobacterales; family UBA10450; genus AV69. Next base: position 758 of record JBDTXE010000024.1, read on the forward strand.
CGTCAGCGCAAGCGCGATCCGCTCAAGATCAGCATGATGGTCGGCATCGGGATCGCGGCCCTTTTGGCACTCAATTATCTCTGGGGCGGATACAAACTTCTGGAGTTAAAAAGCAAGTTGAGCGCGGCCGAGCGCGAGTGGGCCAAGGTTGAGCCGAAGGTCAGTCAGGCGCAAAAGCGCGCGGAGGAACTGACGACCACGATCAATGCGACCAAGGTGCTGGACGATATCGCGGAGAATCGCTTCTACTGGGCGCCTCTCCTCTCGCAGATCGCCCATTGCGTCACGCCAAATATCCAGCTCACCTCGCTCGAGGGCGGCGCGGACGAGGACAAAGGCGTGACCCTGAGCATGGAAGGAACGGCTGCCGGTCGCGAACCTCGGGCGGTAGCGGAAGACTTTCGGCAAATGTTGATCGAGCAGGTCGGAAAGGACCGGAGCGAAACGAAGGTTGAATTCAAGACCTTGGAGGATCTCGACACTGCCATCGCCGTCAGCGGCGCGAACATGCCGACCGCTCACTTCAACCTGACCGTCAGCTTTAATCCCTACCCGAAGAAAGTGGAAAAAGCCGCTCCGGCGCGCAAGAAACGGGAGCAGCAGGAGTAGAATGAGCAAAGAGCATATCAAGAAACTGTTCCTGGGCGGAATCGGACTGCTCGTCCTCCTTTACGTCTATTTCACTTTCTTCATGGGCCCGCTGAACGCGAGTCGAGCAGGGACGGAAGCGAAAATCGCCGAGGTGCAGGGTAAGACAGCCTCGTCCAAGGCCGAGCTGGCAAAGACGGCTCGTTTAGAGGAAAATGCCCGGGCCGCCGTTGCCCGTAACAAAGACTTGCGCGCGCTTAGCCCCGAAGGCGCCCCGATCGCTTGGTTTCCACCGCGCATCCGGACGTTCCTGAATTCTCAAAAAATCGACAAAGCCGCCGTGCGACTGGAAGCCAACACCCCACCCAAGGAAAAGGAGTTGGAAAAGTGGGGCCGCTATGCCTGGATCGTCGATATCCCGCAGGCTGAATTCGAAACCCTTGGTCGCGCCGTCGCAGGCCTCGAAAACGCCGAGCCACTCCTCGCCATCACCCGCCTTCGCATCGGCCCCGGCCCGGTCGCCACCACCGAGTTCCAGCAGGTCTCTCTCAGTACCTCCGTCCTGATTGATCAGAAATGAAGCTCCTTATTCTTCTCTCGTTAACTCTTGCCGCCAGCGTCGCGCTCGCGGAGGAGAGTTCCCGCCCCCCGATCCAGTTGAAGCACCAGTCGAGTTTCGATTTTGAACAGGGAAGTCGCAATCCATTCTGGCCCATCGGCTGGAAGCCCTCGGCCAAAGCCGGCCAAAATGGAGCGGCTCCGGCCGGTCCTGTCATTCCCGCGTCCGCCTTTCTCGTTTCCTCCATCACCCTCGATCCCGGCGCCAAGTTCGCCATCATCAATGGCAAAACCATGAGTGAGGGACAGCAATTCGGGCTGCAGCTTGGCGGTCAAATCCATCAGGTGACCGTCAAAGCGATCCAAGATGGGCGCGTCGTCCTCCTCCAGAACGGGGAAGAGACAGCGATCCCGCTTCGCCGCCGCTAACGGCTCGCCTCAGTGGAGGGTGGCGGATAACTTCCGCGAGACTTATCGACGAGGTGCCTCGTGGCATCAGCAATTACGGCCAGCGATGGGGGCTCGGCGCGGTAGGAAATTCTCTTTCTGCAACATGCCTGGATTTCGCGGCTGACTTCTGGCAAAAGGATCGACGAATGATTTCCCATCGCTACAAATGCATTTTCATCGAGGTGCCAAAAACTGGGTCGACCAGCGTGCGCGCCCTCCTCGGCAAAGCATGGCGGCCGCACCTAAATCTCGCAGAAACGCGCAGATTAATGGAGAATTATTGGACCCACGTCGGGGGACGAAAAAACCGGATTTTAGCCAGCTTATATTTGCTGCGAGACGCAGAGAAACGTCGCGTGCTGGGGCTGCAGCAGTTCGAGGAATATTTTAAATTCGGTTTCGTGCGGAACCCCTGGGATAGGGTCGTCTCACTCTACGAGCGGCGGGAAGGAGCGGAACGACGCCATGACATGACGTTCGCGGAATTCGTGCACTGGATCGAATACAGCAGCAGCACCTGCCCGCATTCCTCCCCACACCGCTACCAGCTGGACTGGTTTGTCGATGGCAGTGGCGAGATGCTCGCCGACTTCGTCGGCAGATTTGAACGCCTGGAGGAGGACTGGGCTTTTATCGCGAATAAAATTGGTCTCGAGCAGAAGCTGCCTCATGCTCGTGCTAATCCGCGCCCCCGCCATTACACGGACTATTATACCGACGAAACACGGGAACTAATTGGGCGGAAGTTCAAGGTTGATATCGACTATTTCGACTACCGCTTCGGAAGCTAGTTGAGGTTCAACCATAAACCTTGTCTCCTTCAGTCAGCGCCGCGCGCATTTCGCGGAGAGGAGCCGAGCGCCCAAACCAGAGGGCGAAGGCGGCCGCTCCCTGCTGCAAAAGCATTTCCTTGCCACCGCAGTAACGTGCTCCAGCGCGTTTTGCGGCCTGAAGCAGCGGGGTTTCATCGAGCGGGATGGTATCGAAAACCATCAACTCCCGACGAAGATGCTCCGATGAGAGGAGGGATGTATCCCCCCGAGCTAGTCCTACCGGCGTGGCATTCACGATCACGTCAATGTTCTCACTCAAAGCCGGGAGCGACCGCAAATCCGCTGCTTCGATCTCTAACGATTCCTCGCTCAGGTCAACAGCTAACCTTCTGGCCTTCGCCAGACTTCGAGCGACGATGGAGAGGGCCCGGCAATCCTCAATCTGACATTGGCGGGCGAGAGCCCGGGCCGCACCGCCCGCCCCCAGGATGAGCACGCGCAAACCCCGTAACCCAATCCCGAAATCCGCGGCGAACGCCCGCGCGAAGCCGATTCCATCGGTGTTGTCGCCCATCAGTGTGCCGTCACGAAAGGAGACGGTGTTGACGGCGCCTATTTTTGCGGCGTTCGCATCCACTTTGTGGAGTAAAGGCACCGCCGCCACTTTGTGCGGGAGAGTGAGATTGATCCCGATAAACTTTTGCTCTCGGGCGAGCGTGAGGCTTTCCGCCAAGTGAGACGAATGGATGTGGAAACGGGCGTAGCGTGCCGCGACCCCCGCGGCCTCGAGACCGGCGTTCTGAATCACCGGCGAGAGCGAATGCGCCACCGGATCTCCGATCACTCCGAGACGCACCGGTTTTTCGCCGGGAGCCATTGCCTTCGGCCAATTGCGCAAGTCGTCGATGGTGAAGAATTCCTGCTTCATACCCGTTTATCTCTCCCGGCCGCTGCTTCGAAGATGATCCACCCGCCGCGGATGACAAGGAGCGGAGGAGCGCTAACCTCCCAAGCGCCGCATGTCCGAGCCCAATAACATTCCGGTAGATTTCATTCGCGAGATCATCGCGGAGGATTTGCGCTCGGGACGGCATGCTCGAATTCAGACCCGTTTTCCGCCGGAACCGAACGGATACCTCCACATTGGACACGCCAAATCGATCTGTTTGAACTTCGGCATCGCCAAGGAGTTCGGCGGCATCTGCAACGTGCGGATGGATGACACCAATCCGGTCAAGGAAGAAATAGAATACGTCGAGTCGATTATGGCCGACGTGCGGTGGCTTATCGGCGGCTGGGCGGAGCAAAACCTCGGAGTGAAACCGGCGTCTCGGGAAGGACGCGGCCCCTCGCCCTTCTACGCTTCCGACTATTTCGAGCGCCTTTATCAATACGCGGTCGCACTAATCGAGAAGGGCAAAGCCTACGTTTGCGACATGACAGCGGAAGAAACGGATGAGTATCGGCGCGCCGGTCGGTCGAGTTTATTTCGCGAACGGTCGATCCCGGAAAACCTGGATCTCTTTGCTCGGATGCGGGCGGGCGAATTCGCGGATGGCGCCCGCACGCTGCGGGCGAAGATCGACATGACTGCGCCGAACGTCTGGCTGCGCGACCCTCTCCTTTATCGCATTCGTCACGCGGAACATCATCAAACGGGAGATCGTTGGTGCATCTATCCGATGTACGACTGGGCCCACACTCTCAGCGATTACATCGAGGCGATTACTCACTCTCTCTGTACGCTCGAGTTCGAAGTGCATCGGCCGCTCTATGAGTGGATCCTTGATGCGCTGGAACTGCCGGGTCCGCGGCCACGTCAGATCGAATTCGCCCGCCTCAACCTTGACTACACTGTCATGAGCAAGCGCAAGCTCATCCAGCTGGTGAACGACGGTCTGGTCAAGGGGTGGGACGACCCGCGCATGCTAACGATCTCTGGACTGAAACGGCGCGGCGTAACGGCAAGTGCGCTGCGCTCGTTTGCGGCCGCTATTGGTGTGACCAAATTCCCGAGCCTGCATGAGATGACGTTGCTCGAACACACCGTCCGCCAGGAATTCAACCCGTCCGCCGCGCGTCGGCTGGCGGTGCTCCGTCCGATCAAGGTTGCCCTAATAAACTATCCTGCCGACCGGGTGGAATCTCTGCGCGCGATCAATAATCCCGAAGATGCCGATGCCGGCACGCGAGAGGTGCCTTTCGGACAAATACTCTGGATTGATGAGGCGGACTTCATGGAAGCGCCACCGCCGAAATATTTCCGTCTGCGGCCGGGCGGAGAAGTCCGCTTGAAATACGCCTACATCATCCGCTGCGACGAAGTGATAAAAGACGAAGACGGTAAAGTGGTGGAATTGCGTTGCACGGTCGATCTCGAGAGCAAATCAGGAGGCGCCACGGCTCAAAGGAAAGTGAAAGGAACGATTCACTGGGTGAGCGCAGCGCACGCCCAGGATGCTGAGGTCCGGCTTTACGATCGGCTTTTCAATGTCGCGGAACCGGATGCGGATGGGAATTTTAAAGACCATATCAATCGTCACTCTCTCGAAGTCGTCACCGCAAAATGCGAGCCGGCTTTGAGCGACGCCAGACCGGAGGAGCGCTATCAGTTCGAGCGTCTGGGCTATTTTGCGCTCGATCCCGAGACGACCTCGGCGCGGCAAGTCTGGAATCGCACCGTGACCTTGAAAGATACGTGGGCGAAAGCGGTGAAACGCTGAACTTCGCTCGCGGCTCACACCGCCTCTCTAAAACGTGGTGAGGGCGCGATCGATGCGGGAAAGGACCTTTTGCTGACCGAGCACTTCGAGGAGATGATACAAACTCGGGCCTGCCGTGCTCCCGGTGACAGCAAGCCGGGTCGGATGGACGAGGACGCCAAGTTTGACCCCAAGGGCGGCAGCGGTCGCGCGTAAGGCTTGCTCGACTTTCTCGGTCGAGAAATTCGGCAACTGGGAAAAAGCTTCTCGCACCGCAAGGAGACTCGGCTTGTTCTCCGGGGTGAACTGCTTCGCCGCCGCTTCGAGCGGAAAAGGGTTCTCATCGGTGAAGTAAAAGCCGGCGTAGACCGGCAACTCGTCAAAGGTATTGATCTTACCTCGGCAGGTTGCAATCGCGGCCTGCATATAAGACGGCGGAAACTGGTCCAGCACTACCCCACCCGATCGAAGCGCGTCTTGCGCGAGACTAACAAAGCGTTCCTCCGGAAGCTCGCGCGCGTACTCGCCGTTGAGCCAATGCAGCTTGGCCTGATCGAAGGTCGCGTTGCCCTGGACAACGTTTTTCAGATCGAAGAGGCGAACAACTTCCTCCAAGGCAAGCTTTTCGCGATTGTCCTTTGGCGACCACCCAAGAAGGCACAGGTAATTGCGGACGGCTTCGGGGAGGTAGCCGTGCTTGAGATAATAATCCAGGCTCGCTCCCTGATCGCGTTTGCTCATCTTGGAGCCGTTGCGGTTATGAATGAGCGGAATATGGGCGAACCGTGGCGGCTCGGCTCCCAGTGCGCGGTAGAGCTCGATGTGCTTAGGCGTATTGGAAAGATGATCCTCGCCGCGAATGACGTGAGAAATTTTCATTTCGATGTCGTCCACCACGTTAACGAAGTGAAAAATCCACGAGCCATCGGGTCGCCGGATGGTGAGGTCGGGATGTGTTTCGGGATTCGTTAGATCGAAATCGATTTTTCCCGCGACGAGATCATCGACGACCACGTGCTCACGCGGAGAGCGGAAACGGACGGCGCCGTTTTCGGAAAACGTGTGCCCGGCGGCGGTGAGCCTTTGCAGATGGCGCTCGTAGATGTCGTCGCGTTCGCCTTGGAAATAAGGACCGAAATCGCCTCCCGCCTGCGGCCCTTCGTCCCAGTCCAGGCCGAGCCAGCGCAGACCATCGTAAATGGCTCGGGCGGCCTCCTCGGTGTTGCGGGCCTGATCGGTATCTTCCACCCGGAGAACGAAGGTGCCCCCGTGATGGCGGGCAAAGAGCCAGTTAAACAAAGCCGTGCGCGCTCCGCCGATGTGCAGATAGCCAGTGGGCGACGGGGCGAAACGAACGCGAACAGAGGAACTCATCGGTTCAATTTATCGGGGACAGGACGATCTGCTCCGCTTCTTTCCACAAAAATTTTCCCGGCGCGGCGGCACGCGTGCGCGGCGCGCGGGAGATTGATCCGAGCGTGTGTGGTCGAGGGATCGAGCAAAGCGCGCAACCGCTCGATCAGCTCGAAGTCGAGATCGGGAATAGCGTGCGACTGCAGCCAGCGATGAAGAATGCGCCGCTGCAAAGCGAGCGAAAGCGGGCGCAGCCGCGCGACCTCCAGCTCATCCGCGACGGGGTGTTCCCGGTCGAGTAATTCCTTGAGGCAGGCATCTTCCGCCGCGGCCACGATGGCGGCGCGCCAGACGCTGGTGCGAACTTTCCGTCCCATCTGCTTTTCAATGTAGGGAATGATCCGGCGACGGATTCGGTTGCGGAGGGGAGCGAGATCCTGATTGCTGGCGTCTTCGCGGTAACGGAGCGCACGCTGGCGAATGTAGCTGTCGATTTCGGCACGCGTCGTTTCCAGCAATGGACGAACAACCTGCAGTTTTGTCTCGGCGACGGTGTGCACGCTGACGGGGCTGATCCCACGCAAGCCACTTGTGGCCGCGCCGCGGAAAAGGTTCATCAGAAAAGTTTCGACGAGATCGTCAGCGTGATGCGCCAAAAAGATAACGTGGCAACGCCGGCGGCGCGCCACTTTAGCGAAGAATTGGTAACGCGCGGCGCGCCCGGCAGTCTCGATGGACTGCTTCGCCTCCCTAGCAAGCGCTTGCACATCGGTCTCGCCCAGTTCGCAGATCAAGCCCGCGCCAGCCGCCAGGCGAGCAACGAAGCGCGCGTCAGTCTTTCCTGTCCGGCCTCGCAATCGATGATCCAAGTGGCAAACGATCAGACGCCGATACCCTTCCGCACAAAGACGATGAAAAAGGGCAACGGAATCTCTCCCGCCGGAGACGCCGATGAGATACCTCTTCGATGGCGGAAACAGGGCTAAAAGAGACAGCGGAGCCGGCGTTGACTGAACCTTGTGCACGCAATGGCCAGCAGGCCAGCGCGCCGGGAACGGGTCAAGGATTGATCTCAAATCTGGGGCTGTTTGACAATGAATGAACGTTCATTCACTGTCCCGGCCATGTCGCATTCTCAACCGGCGCCGCTAGCCGACCGTCGCAAGCAGATTCTGCAAGCGGCGATGGTTTGCTTTGCCGGCCACGGCTTTCACCAATCGAGCATGCAGGACATCAGCAAGGAAGCCGGCATCAGCGTGGGCTTGATCTATCGCTATTTTCAAAACAAGGATGCCGTCATTTCCGCCATGGCCGACGAGCACAAGGCGGAGATCCAGGAGTTGCTCAAACAGGCCCGCCAGGCTCCGAGTTTGCTGGAAGCTTTCGATATTCTTTTCACGTGGAATTGCTGCGATCATTCGCCGCAGGTCGTCACCGCTTTCGTCGTCGATCTCTTCGCCGAGGCGGGGCGAAATCCTGGCGTGGCGAATCTGGTGCGCGACGTGGCCCGGACCGCCAAAATCGGTGTCACTGATTTGATCGCGCGCTCCCCGGAAGCGGCTGACCTGCCGGCTAATCTTACCCCCGGCGACGTGGCTGAAATGATTTTCGCCTTGAACGATGGCATGCTCATGCGCGATGTGCTGACCGATCTCACGCCCACGGAACGTCGCGCGCGCCAATCCCATTGCGCGCGAAATCTGTGGACACTCCTCTTTGCCCACCAAGCGCAACCCGCCTGACTACCTTATGCCTGCTACCGCTACTCCTGTTTCCACGCTACGACCAAGACGACTCGGCTGGGCCATCACTTTCACCGTAATCGGTGTCGTCCTGCTTTTCGTCATCATTGCGGGGATCAAAGGCTTTCAGTTTGCGGCCATGATGAAAGCCGGCAAAGCGATGGTACCCCCGCCGACCACGGTCACGAGTGCAAAAGTGCAAAAAGGAAATTGGGTGCCGATGCTCCACGCGGTCGGTTCGATCTCGCCGGTGCAGGGCGCGACTATTGGGGCAGAGCTGGCTGGGATGGTGACGAAGGTCAATTTTCAATCGGGCACGCCGGTGAAGCAGGGCGATATGCTGATTGAGATCGATGCCTCGTCGGAACAGGCGCAACTGCGCTCGGCCCAGGCGGACGCGGAACTGGCGAAGGGAGATCGGGAGCGCGCGCAGGATCTGGCCAACCGGCGCGTCATTTCAAAATCGGAACTCGACTCGGCCTCGGCGAAGTACGCGCAGAAGAAAGCCGCCGTCGATAACATGCAGTCGATCATCGACAAAAAACTGATCCGCGCCCCGTTCGATGGCATCGCGGGCATCCGCGAGGTGAACGTCGGCCAGATGGTGCCGGTGGGGCAGAAGCTGGTCACGCTTCAGGCACTCGACAAGGTCTACGTCGATTTCTCGTTACCGCAGCAGGACCTGGGCGACGTGAAAGTGGGGCTGCCGGTGAAAGTGACAACGGACGCGATCAAAGGCCGCGAGTTCGAAGGCAAGATGACAGCGGTGAATTCAGCCGTCGACACCGCCACGCGCAGTGTTTCGTTGCAGGCGGCGATGGATAATTCCGATCACGCTTTGCGCGCCGGCATGTTCGCGCGCATCAGCGTCATTCTCCCGGAAACAAATCCGACGCTCTTCATCCCGGCGACTTCCGTTCTCTACGCTCCGTTTGGGAATTCCGTTTATGTAATTGAAAAAAAACACGACGAGAAAACAGGGAAGGATGCGCTCATTCTGCGTCAGCAATTCATCCGCACCGGCGAAACGCGCGGTGACTTTGTCGCGGTGACCGACGGTTTGAAGGAAGGCGACGAGATTGCCAGCACGGGCGTCTTTAAATTGCGCAATGGCGCGGACGTGGTGGTGGATAACAAACTCGCGCCGGATGCTTCGCTGTCGCCAACGCCCGCCAACTCGTGAAGAATTTCACCGATCTTTTCATCCGCCGTCCGGTCCTGGCGCTGGTCGTCAGCTTCGTCATCATTATTGCCGGGGTGCAGGCGATTTCGTCGCTCAACGTCCGTCAGTATCCCAAGAGCGACATTGCTTCCGTCACGGTCACGACCGTTTATGTGGGAGCGAGCGCAGAATTGGTGCGTGGGTTCATCACCACGCCGCTGGAGCGGGCCATCGCCGCCGCCGACGGCATCGACTATTTGCAATCAACCAGCGCGCAGGGCTTATCCATTATCACGGCGCGCCTGCGTCTGAACTACGACTCGAACAAAGCGCTTTCGGAAATCAGTTCCAAGGTCAACCAGGTCCGCGGCGATCTCCCGCCGGAAGCCGAAATCCCGGTAATCAATATCGAGTCGGCCGACTCGCAGTTTGCCTCCGCTTATCTCAGTTTCACTTCCGAGCTCCTGCAGGCGAACGAGATCACCGATTACCTCAATCGCATCGTCCAGCCGCGCCTGACCGCGATCCCCGGAGTGCAACGTGCGGAAGTTCTCGGTGGCCGCACCTTCGCCATGCGCATCTGGCTAAAACCCGATCGCATGGCCGCGCTTAACGTCAGCCCGGCGCAAGTGCGAAAGGCTCTCGCCGACAACAATTATCTCGCCGCGCTCGGCAAAACTAAGGGCGCACTAGTGCAGGTGGATCTGACTGCGAATACCGACCTGCACACGGTGGAAGACTTCAAGAAACTCGTCGTGCGCGAGCAGAATGGCGTGCTCGTCCGCCTGGGCGACATCTCCGATGTGGTTCTGGGCGCGGAAGATTACGGAAGCGAAGTGCGTTTCTCCGGTCAGCGCGCGGTCTTCATGGGCATCTTCGTTCTGCCCAACGCCAACTCCATCGACGTGATCAAGCGCGTCCGCAAAGAGATGGAGCAGATCGAGAAGGAACTTCCGACCGGCATGCAGGGTCGCATCGCCTACGACGGCACCGCCTACATCAACACTGCAATTAACGACGTCTTCCACACTTTGCTGGAGACGCTGCTCATCGTCGTCATCGTCATCTTTCTTTTTCTCGGCTCCATCCGCTCGGTCCTCATTCCGGTGGTCGCGATTCCGATTTCTCTCATCGGCGCGGTTTTTCTCATGCAGGTCTTTGGTTTCTCCGTAAACCTGCTGACGCTTCTCGCGATCGTCCTTTCCGTCGGGTTGGTGGTTGATGACGCCATCGTCGTGGTGGAGAACGTCGAGCGTCATCTGCGCGACGGTCTGACGCCGATCAACGCCGCGCTCAAGGGCGCGCGCGAGCTAATTGGTCCCATCATCGCCATGACCATTACCCTGGCGGCGGTGTATGTCCCGGTCGGCATTCAGGGTGGGTTGACCGGAACGCTCTTTCGCGAGTTTGCCTTCACCCTCGCGGGAGCGGTGGCAATTTCCGGCGTCGTCGCTCTCACCCTTTCGCCGGTGATGGCCGCCAAGTTTTTGCGCTCGGGCGACGCCGAGCGCGGCTTCGCGGCCAAGGTCAACCACGTTTTCGATCGCGTGCGCGATTGGTATGGCCGCCGTCTCGACGCCACTCTGCGGGTGCGTCCGGCTGTCTATATCGCTTGGATCGGCCTCACTCTCATCTCGGCGATCATGTTCGTCCTTCTGCCCAAAGTCGCCTCCAAGGAACTGGCGCCGACGGAAGACCAAGGGGTGATTTTCGGGATCATGACCGGCTCAGCCAACGCTACTATCGAACAGACTTCCGCGCAGGCTGACGCTTCCGGCGACATCTTCCGCAGCTTTCCGCAGACCGAGTTCACCTTCCAGCTCACTTTCCCTAGCAACGGGTTCGGCGGCATGGTCCTAAAGCCGTGGAATCAGCGCAAGGAAACGGCTTTTGAGTTGCTCCCGCAGGTTCAGGCTAAACTCGGAACCATTCCCGGCATTCAGATATTTCCAGTGATGCCGCCCGCGCTTCCGGGTGGCGGAAATTTTCCGGTGGAGATGGTGCTTCTCTCCACCGAGGAACCGGAACGAATGCTCGAATTTGCGAACGAGCTTCAGAAAAAGGCGATGGAGAGCAAAGCATTTTTCTTCCCGCCCATCATCGACACCAAAATCGACCAGCCCGAGACGGAGGTCGTGATCGACCATGACAAGGTCGCGTCGCTTGGCTTGAATCTGACCCAGGTCGGCGCCGATATGTCGGCGATGTTCGCCGGCAACTTCGTCAATCGCTTCAACATCTCCGGGCGCAGCTACAAAGTCATCCCGCAAATCGAACGCAGCCGGCGGTTGAACGCCGACCAGCTCAAGAACATTTACGTGACCGGTCCGGACGAAAAGCTCGTGCCTCTGAGCACGGTGGCTCATCTCGAGGAAAAGACAGTGCCCCGCTCGCTCAATCGCTTGCAGCAGCTCAACGCAGTCACGATCAGCGGCGCTTCTTTCCTGCCCCTCGATCAGGCGCTAAAGTTGCTCGAAGGCGAAGCCGCGAAGATCCTGCCCAAAGGGTACTCGATTGATTACACCGGAGAATCGCGCCAGTTGCGGGTGGAAGGCGATAAGTTTCTGCCGACGCTCGGGCTCGCCCTCATCCTGATCTTTCTCGCCCTCGCTGCCCAGTTCAACAGTTTCCGTGATCCCTGGATTATTCTCCTCGGCTCTGTGCCGCTGGCGCTTTTCGGCGCGATGATTTTCATGTTCGAAAAATCGCCCAACCCGAATCTGAAAT
>JBDTXE010000025.1:0-12799 GCA_040006335.1 Verrucomicrobiota bacterium
GTGGCCGTGGATCATCGGCAGGGGATGGGCGGCACGATTATCCTTTGGCAGGCGTTGCGCGGCGGAGGAATCGATGTTTATCCGGAATACACTGGAACGATCGCGGAAGAGATTTTGAAAACTCCGGGCGCGTCTGAGATGGAGATTCGTCGCGCGCTCGAAGCGGAGGGTGTCGGGATGACGAAACCGCTTGGTTTTAATAACACCTACGCGCTGGTGATGCAGCGGGAACGAGCCTCCCGGCTGGGCATCAAGAAGATCAGCGATCTGCACTCGCATCCGGAATTGAAATATGGCCTGACGCACGAATTTCTGGATCGACGCGATGGCTGGGATCCATTGCGCGAGCGTTACGACCTCGCCGCGACGCACATTCTCGGAATCGATCATGCCCTGGGTTACTCGGGTTTGCGTCAGGGCGAGATCGACGTCAAAGACGCCTATTCTACCGACGCCAAAATTGCCGAAAACGATCTCGTGACTTTGACGGACGACTTGCAGTTCTTTCCGCAATACCAAGCAGTCTTTCTTTATCGCAAAGAAGTTCCACCAGCCGCGCTGGTTGCCCTGCAGTCTCTCGTCGGGACCATCGATGAGGGACGGATGATTCGTCTCAACTCCGAGGCGGAACGGAGCCGGAACTACGCGGCGGCGGCGCAGCTTTTTTTCGGGCAGGCCGGTCACGTTCGCGCGGAGACGTTGGCGCACCGGCTTTGGCGCTGGACCTCTCGCCATCTGGAGTTGGCCGGGATTTCTCTTCTCCTCGCCATCGTGGTCGGGCTACCGTTGGGGATTATTGCCAGTCGCGGCGGTGCGCTGGGCCATCTCATTCTCGGCGGTGCCGGCGTCATTCAAACGATTCCTTCGCTGGCACTTCTGGCGCTGCTCGTCCCCTTACCCTTCTTCGGCATCAGCCCCCGCACCGCCATCGCGGCTTTATTTCTTTACGGCCTCTTGCCGATTGTGCGCAACACTGCGACCGGGCTGCAGGACATCCCGCCGCCGTTGCGCGAGTCCGCCGTCGTTCTCGCCCTGCCGCCGGCCACCAGGCTGCGCCAGATCTATCTTCCGTTAGCTTCGCGTTCGATTCTCGGCGGGATAAAAACGAGCGCAGTCATCAGCATCGGCACGGCAACGCTCGCGGCCCTGATTGGGGCAGGCGGTCTGGGTGAGCCTATCATCAGCGGCCTGAATCTGAACGATCATCTCACCATTCTGGAAGGGGCGGTGCCGGCGGCCTTATTGGCGCTGGCCGTCCAGGCGCTGTTTGCCGGAATCGATCGAGCGTTGATTCCGCGCGGACTGCGTTTGAAAAAATAGCTTGGCGTGGCGGAGTCGGGAACGCCCTGTAACGAGTGAGCTGACTTTTGAAACCGACCCGACTCATTCTTTTCACCGCGCTGGCCCTGGCCGCGTTTGCCGGCAACTCGCTCATTTGTCGTTTCGCCCTCCAGCACACGCGGATCGATGCCGCGACTTTTACCTCGCTTCGGATCGTTGCCGGCGCGCTCTGTCTTGGGGCGATCGGGTTGCTGCGCCGGGCGGGAAGGCCGGCCGCGGGGAGCTGGCGGTCAGCGTTGCCCCTTTTTATTTACGCCGCCTCTTTTTCCTTTGCCTATCTCAGGCTGTCGGCCGGCACGGGAGCCTTGGTGCTGTTTGCGGCGGTGCAAATCACCATGATTGTCTGGGGATTTGTCGAAGGCGAACGTCTTCGGCCCTGGCAGGCGATCGGTTTTGTGGTGGCGTTCGGCGGGCTCATTTTGCTGCTCCTGCCCGGTCTCTCCGCCCCACCGTGGCAAGGTGCTGCGCTTATGCTGGCAGCGGGGATCGCGTGGGGAGTTTATTCGTTGCGCGGAAAGCGAACGGTGGATCCTGCGGCTGCGACCACCGGCAATTTTTTGCGGGCCGTTCCCATGACGGCAATCCTCAGCCTCGCTTTCCTGGCGAGCTTTCGTTTCGATAGCACGGGCGCGGCTTGCGCGATCGTATCCGGCGCGATCACTTCCGGCCTCGGCTACATCGTTTGGTATGCGGTGCTGCCGGCCTTGCGCGCCAGCACGGCGGCGACCGTGCAATTGATCGTCCCTGTTTTGGCTGCGGCCGGAGGTGTTCTTTTTCTGGGAGAACCGCCCACGCTGCGGCTGGTCTCTTCCGCAGTGGCGGTGCTTGGCGGAATCGCCCTCGTGATCAGGAAGGCCTAGCGCTTCCTCGCTTTGCGGTCGATTCTCGGAACCAGCGGAATGCTTTGCGTGGCGAGCGATGTAGTTTCTGCGGATGGCGATTGCGACGATCAACCCCGCGACCGGGGAGAGAGTAAAAGAGTTTGCCCCGTCTTCGCGCGGGGAAGTCGAGAAGGCGTTAGCCAGAGGCGCCGCTGCCTTCGGCGAATTTAGTCGCACGTCCTTCCAGGAACGGGCCGACTCGCTTAGCCACGTGGCCGATATTCTGGAGCGCGACCGGGAGCGGCTAGCCCGCTTGATTACGCTGGAAATGGGCAAACTGCTGCGCGAGGCGAAGGCCGAAATCGACAAATGCGCCGGCGGTTGCCGATACTATGCGGCGAACGCAGACAAGCTGCTGCACGAGGAAAACGTCGCCACAAACATTGGACGCAGCGCAATTCGATACGAACCGCTCGGCTTGGTGCTTGCGATTATGCCGTGGAATTTTCCCTTTTGGCAGGTTTGCCGCTTCGCCGCTCCCGCCTTGATGGCGGGGAATGTCTGCCTGCTCAAGCATGCCGCGAATGTCCCGCAATGCGCCCTCGCCTTGGCGGAGATTTTTTCCCAGAGCGGCTTTCCAGAAGGCGTTTTTCAGACCCTGCTCCTTGAGAACGAGGGCGTCGAGGAAGTGATCCGGGACGAGCGGGTGCGGGCGGTGACATTGACGGGAAGCGATCGCGCGGGGAGCGCCGTCGCGAGCATTGCGGGCCGCGAATTAAAAAAGTGCGTCCTCGAACTAGGAGGGAGCGATCCTTTTATCGTTAGACCGAGCGCAGACCTTAAGGCGGCGGTGGAGACCGCGATCAAAGCGCGCACGATCAACGCCGGTCAATCCTGTATCGCGGCGAAGCGGTTCATCGTGGCGGAGGAAGTTTACGATGATTTCGCGCAACGGCTGGTGGCCGGGATGCGCGCGCTCCAGATGGGAGATCCGCTCGAGGAAGCGACCGGGGTTGCGCCCCTCGCCAGCGCTAAGATCAGGGAGAGCTTGGAAAAGCAGGTGCAGCAATCGGTCGCCGCCGGGGCGAAGATTCTCACCGGAGGGAGACGTCCCGAGCGGGCTGGCTACTTTTACGAACCGACCGTTCTCGCGGAAATCCCGAGCGGCGCGCCGGCTTACCACGAAGAAGTTTTTGGTCCGGTGGCGCTCTTGTTTCGAGCGCGGGACAGCGGCGAGGCGGTGCGGCTGGCTAACGCTTCGCACTTTGGTCTGGGCGCGAGCGTCTGGACCCGCGACGCGGCGGAGCAGGAGTTTTTCACCCGCGAAATCGAGGCCGGCATGGTTTTCGTTAACACGATGGTTTTGTCGACGCCGGAGCTTCCCTTTGGGGGAGTAAAGCGTTCGGGTTATGGGCGCGAACTCGGCGCCGAAGGCATCCGCGAGTTCACCAATATCAAGACGGTTTGCTTCGGGGTTTAGCGGCGCTTGCGCGAAGGTGCGTCAGCACCGGGAAAATTCCGTCAAGCTCCGGCACGACGAATACCTCGTGCCGGCGAAAGATCTTCTGGTAAGCCGGGGCAGATTCTCCACCCAGCAGGATGGGACGCTCTCGCGGGAGGCAGCGATCGAGGGCGCGCAGTTCTGCCCTCAGCGCCGCATCGTCCGGCGGAAAGACAATGCTCAAGCCCACGGCCACGGGACGAATCGCCTGATCCGCGTGGATTAATTCCTCCACCGGAAGGGAAGGCCCGAGATAGGTGGCGATCCAGCCGTCGGTGCGAGCGGCGGCGCCGGCAAGCATGGCACCTAACTCATGATGTTGTCCACTGGGCGTAGCAATCAAAAGGTGCGGCGACTTTTCATTAGGAGCAAAGGAGCGGCCAAAAATGCTCAGGAAAACCTTGAGCAAGTTGGTCGCAAAATGTTCCTGGGCGATGCGGACGTCGCCTTTCCGCCAGAGGGCGCCCATGTCGCGCGCGAGGGGGGCGAAAAATTTCGTCAGCACCGCCGGCGAACCGAGCGCGATCGCCGCTCGATCGAGCACATCCTGGAAGCGCAGGGTGTTCATTTCCGTAATGGCGCGGCCAGCGGCGTCCAAGAGCGCGCGCACCTCTTCATTGCCGTTCCCCGTCGAGGGATTCGGTTGCCAGCTTTCCCCCAGTAACTTCTGTAGCTCGAACCTCGAAGCCGTCGCAATCTGCCCGATGCGATGCCCGGCGTCGGTCGCCTGCCGCAGCAAGCGCAAGCGGGCGACATCCTGCTCCCGATAGAGCCGGCGCTTGTTTGCGGCCCGGGCGGGCTTGACCGCGCCGTAGCGCTTTTCCCAGACACGAATGGTATGCGCGCTCAACCCCGTTTCGCGCGCGACGTAATTGATCGTGCGGGTGGGTTTCACCTCTCACCTCTTCGTTGCGACAACAACCGCAATTTCTTCGCGGTGGCAATTGTTGGGGCGAACATAGAGGCGGCGAAGAAGTCGACTGTAAACGCTACGCACCGCAGGTCACTTCGGATTTGAATTGGCGCCCGCCGATCCTCATGCTCGCGCCCGGTGAGCGAAACACATCCGCCGGGATTCCGCGCACGACGCGGGCTGAATTGGAGCTGCGTCGGGCTGCTCTACACCTCGTTCTACATGTGTCGCTACAATTTGCCGATCGCCAATAGCGCGATCAGCGCGGAGTTCCATTTCTCCAAGTCCCAGATGGGCGCGATCATCTCCACCGCGCTCTTCGCCTACGCTTGCGGACAGATCATTAACGGACTGCTGACCGACCGTCTGGGCGGGAAACGCGCGATGTTGATCGGGGCGGCGGGCACGGTCGTGATGAACCTGCTTTTCGGCGCGGCTTCCTTCGCCGGAATGCTCGCGCTTTTCATCACCATCCGAGGAATCGACGGCTACCTTCAGGCATTTGGCGCGCCGGGAATGGTAAAAATTAACGCCGCCTGGTTTCGGAAAAATGAGCGCGGTCGCTTCGCCGGAATTTTCGGTGGGATGATTAATCTTGGCCGCTTCGGGATCAATCTGCTGGGCCCGGCCTTGCTCAGCGGTTTCATCCTTTTCGGGTTCGTCCACATCCCGGCGCTGCATTGGCGCTGGCTTTTCTGGGTGCCGGCCGGGATCGCCGCGATCGTGGCCATTCTGGCTGCGGTGATGGTGAAGGAGACACCGGCGGAGGCTGGCCTTACGGATTTTGATCGCCACACCGACAACGGGGTCACGGCATCATTGGGAGTGGTCGTTCGAACGATCACGACGAATCCAGCGGTCTGGATCGTGGCGGGCGCCTACGCCTGCACCGGTGCCGTGCGGCAGGGGATCGACCAATGGTTTCCCCGTTTCATGCAGGAGGTGCACCACGTCGATATGCGATCGTCGCAGTTTTTGCTGCTGGCGTATCTGATTCCGTTAGTTGCCACCCTCGGTTCGCTCGCGGCCGGATATGTGTCCGATATTTTTTTCGACGGACGCCGCGCCCCCGTCGCAGCGGCGCTCTACTTCCTGGAGACGCTGATTATTCTCGCGGCCGCCCGTTTCACCTCGGCTAATACCGCGGTGCTCTTCCTCACCCTCATCGCCTTTACCGCCAATTCGACGCATTCCATTCTGGGAGCGGCCGCGCCGATGGATATCGGAGGCGCGAGGATGGCCGGCTTTGCCGCGGGCCTGATCGATTCGTTTCAATACTTCGGCGGCACGCTGGCAGGATATTTTCTCGGTCTCCTCCTCGACCGCTCTTGGAATGGCTATTTCTATTTCATGGCGCCGTTCGGACTCCTCGGCGGCCTCTTGATGCTTTCGATCGTGAAGCGCAAATCGCTGGCGAAAGAAGAAGCGTAGGGCGACGGCGGCGCAGAAACTCAGTCGCTCGCCTGTTGCATCGTGGTCCCGTAATCTTTGGCGGCGTATTCCCGAAAGCCGCGTTCCAGGACATCGAGCGTGGGAAACTTACCGGCATAGCAGCGCCCAAGTGCGATCTCCAGCGGCTGGTGGCGTCCAAGAGAATCGAGCAGGGCCAGAAAACTCGGCTTGTCGCTGCCAGCAAGGAAACGAACGAGCCGTTCTGATTCATCGTAGAAAATCGTCACTCTGTCGTTTGGCGGCGAAGTCATGGCGGTAAGCTGAGCCAGCGGAATCAACTCGGTGGGAGCAACCGCTTCCGACTGCGGGCGGGCGATGTAACCTCGAGCGCGCTGGTAGGAGGCGTGCGCGCCTTTGGAAATGTATTGGGCTAGCCCTTCGTTGAACCAGCACGGAACTCCCTCGGGATAGAAGCGATGCACGACGAGATGCACTACTTCGTGCCCGAGCGAATTATCGGTCCATTTGTATTTTGGATTGCGCTGCACGAAGAGACTGCCAAGCGATTGAATGCCGCCCGTCCATTTCTCGAGCAGACCCGCGCCCTGAAATTGCTGCCAGGCATCCGGCGTTTCGAAAATGTAAATGTGCGATTTGGTTTCGCTGGCCGGTTGCTCGTGCCCGAGTGCGGTCGCAGCGACGCGATAATGAAACTCGGCTTCGATCGCCACCGGGGTGGCGACATAACTGTGGGCGTAATGGTAGATGAAATGCTCGCTTTCGGCGTGCTTCCATTGTTCAGAATTAATCGCGAGAGCTCTTGCCCCGAGCGGATTTGGATCGTGCTCGCTGAGATGCGCGAAATCGATCTCCGCGAGCGAAGTCGATTCGTTGAGTTGCGCCAGACTTGTCGAAGCTGCTAACGCCGCTGTGATCAGAGCGGTAAGAGCAATGCGCATCATCCGATCCGCAGCTAATTTTGTGCGAGCGCGCTACGGGCTGGGGGTAGGAGTCGGCGTGTGGGCTTCCGGTATCGCGGTCGCCTGCCAACTGACAACCTGCCACCGGCCGTCGCGCTTGAGGAACGTGCCGGTATTCAGATAATTCTTAATCTCTTTCACGTTGCCCTTGTTGGTCGTTGCCACCAGACGAAAGGCCACGATCGCCGTATCTCCGTATTGCTGAATGCGAATCTCTTCGCTGGAATAGACGGTCTCTTCCTGTCCTTTCTCCGGATGAGGCTCCGCGCGGACCTCGCGCATGATATCCGCCTTGCCGATCCGCCGCCCGGCGGAGGCGGTGTAAATCAGATCGTCCGCCCAGAACCGATCGTGCAGGGCGACGTCATTACGACTCGCTCCATCGAGAAACGTGCGCAGGAGTTCGGTTAGCTCCGGCGCGTCCGGTGCCGCAGGTTGCTCGGCGAAAAGAAAAATTCCACTCAGGAGAAGGGCGATTGCCATCGAGGTAAATTTTCGCATGCCTCGTCGTAGGAGCCCGGCGCAACGCTGTCAAAGCAAACTGTCTCAAAGGTCGCCGCATCCGCCATTTTGCTCGAAGCGATCGGTCCCGCCCTTGCTCAGACGCGCCGGCTTGTGCAAAGGTGCGGCGACGTGAGCAATCATGAAAACGGCGCGCCGCCTCCACCCGCTTGGTCCATCGTTCTGATCGATCAGGAACCGCTGCGTCAAGCTGCGCGTTCACGTTGCCAGGTCACCCTGGCCGTTTTGGAAAAATTGCGGGGCACCCTCACAATCTTCGAGCAGAAAGATAAGCCCGCTTTTCATCGTTGGGCGGCGAGTGAGTTTGGTCCGCTGCTCACGCGTGCGCGCGAACTCACGACGGAAATTCAACAGCACCAGAAATTCGTGCACGACATCGAAGAAGAGATGCGCCGTTCCTACTGCGATCCGCACGTTGCTTATCAGCGGGTTCGCTTCGGTAATACTCCGCCGGTGGAGACGGAATCGACTCCTCCCGCCGGGGGCGGTTTCTCCATTAACTTTGGCGGCGATGAAATGACGGAAGAAGAACGTGCGACCATGTTCCGGGATTGGCTGCGGGAAAACTTCGGCGTTAATCCGGAACAACTGGACGAGCCTTCCTACGAGCGTGCCTTTCAGAATTTCTGCAGTCGCATCTGGGGTGAGGTCCTGGAACGGTTCGAGTTTCCCAATGCCGACGGCGCTTCATCTGTCGATGCCCGGGTGAAGCAGCTTTACCGGATCCTCGTTCGGCGGCTCCACCCGGATAAGCGGTCCGGCCCGGATCTGACCGCGACCACGCTCTGGCACGAAGCGCAGCAGGCCTACGCCGCGCGCAACGTCGAACGGCTCGAGACGCTGGTCGCCCTCACCGAAGTGCAGGCAGGTCGCGCCGAGGCGACTTCCCTTTTTCAGCTGCGCGCCGTGCAACGCGAGCTGCGGCAGGCGTTGCGCGCCCTGCGTCATAGCACCCGTGTCGCTCTCACTGATCACGCCTGGAATTTTTCCTCGCGCGGGGCGGATGAGAATTTGCGCGAGCGCGTGCGCCAGGAATTAGAGGAGGATCTGCAGCGACACCAGCGGACCCTCGATTATCTCACACAGGCCATTGCGCAATGGTCGACCCCAGCGGTGCAGCCGGTCAGCGAGGCAGGATTGAGGCACGATGGTATCCCAGTTTCCTTCTGAGGAGAGCAGGAGCGGGGAGTTTCACCGGCAGGAGGACGCTTTCCGGGAATGGATCCTTCCGGAGAGTGGCGCCGCGTTTCAGGCCGTGGGCGATCGGTATCATCTCTATGTCTCGTTAGCTTGTCCCTGGGCCAGCCGCACCGTCATCGCGCGCAAACTTCTCGGTCTGGAAAGAATCATCGGCCTCACGGTGGTCGACCCCTTGCGCGATGAGCGCGGCTGGGCTTTTCGTGAGGGCGATGGTTTTAGCCGCGACCCGGTCAATGGTTTTCGTTTTCTAGCCGAAGCTTATTCTGCAACCGACCCGGAGTTTGATGGCCGGGTGACCGTGCCGGTGCTGTGGGATCGCGAGACGCGTCGCATTGTCAATAACTCCGAGGACGATATCTGCCGGATGTTCAACGACGCTTTCCAACCCCTGCGCGAAAACAAGGAGATCGATTGGTTTCCAGCGGACATCGCGGAGGAGCACCGCGAGCTCAGCGCCTTTATCTACGATCGAGTAAATAACGGTGTTTATCGGGCCGGGTTCGCCGCGCGGCAGGCTCCCTATGATGTAGCGTTCCGCGTGCTTTTTGCCGCGCTCGACGAACTGGAGGAGAGCCTAAGCCGGACTCGCTACCTTTTCCCCGGACGCATGGTCGAGGCGGACTGGCGACTGTTCTGCACGCTCGTCCGCTTCGATGCGGTTTATTTCGGTCACTTCAAATGCAATTTACGCCGCATTCTGGACTACCCGAATCTGCAAGGTTATCTGCTCGATCTCTATCAGTATCCCGGCGTGAGCGAGACGGTGAAGATTGATCAGATCAAGCGCCACTACTACATGACGCATGAGCAAATCAATCCGAGCCGAATTGTTCCGCTCGGTCCGTTGTTGGATTTCGCCCGACCTCCGCGACGTGATCATCTGCCTTAGCCGCCGCGATTTCCCTGCGGCTCCTCCGCCTAGTTCAACAGGTTGAGTGCTTGGATGCAGGCAGGGGATTTTTCCGCAATGATTATCGGGACGGACTGGGCCAGCCCAAACGCTCGTAACGGGTAGTATCGGCCGGCGCAGCCAGATGACAGAATCAGGTGGTCTCTGTGGCGGTTGAACACCCGTCGGTCCGCTTCATCTTGCTCCGTGTTCGAGGGACTCGGGGTCAATCTTATCGTGCCGGATCTCTGGCAGCAGGAAGCCGTTCGAGCCCTGCAGCAAGGCATGGACGTGGTGGTCCAGGCGCCCACGGGCTCGGGGAAGACTTACATTTTCGAACTCTTTTACGCCGGTTTAAAGCGGCCGGCCGTTTACACTGTGCCAACGAGGGCGCTGGCCAACGACAAGCTGACCGAATGGAGAAGCAAGGGTTGGGATGTCGGCATTGCCACCGGCGACATTGCCTCCAACCTCAATGCCCGCGTCGTCGTGGCGACGCTCGAAACACAACGCAGTCGTTTCCTCCGGGGCGACGGCCCGGGCCTGCTTGTGGTCGACGAGTTCCAAATGCTGGGCGACGCCATGCGGGGAGTGCATTACGAACTGGCGATCGCCCTCGCGCCGCGCTCGACCCAATTGCTGCTGCTCAGCGGCAGCGTCGCGAATGCGCGCGACGTGGTGGAATGGTTGCGCCGCCTAGGGCGCGAAGCGGTCCTGATCGAGCATACGCAAAGACCGGTGCCCTTGGAGGAGCGCGATCTCGAGACGATGCCCGATTCGCAGTTCATCCACTCCCGTCAGCTCTGGCCCCGGTTGCTGGGACGAGCGTTGCGGGCGGAGCTTGGTCCGGTCCTCCTCTTCGCGCCGCGGCGCAAGGCGGCCGAGGAGATCGCGCAAGCCATTGCCTCCGCACTCCTGGTGCGCGATCCGCTCACCCTTAGTCCGGCCCAGGAGATGATTGCCGGCCGGAAACTAACTAAACTTATACGGAACCGGGTGGCTTATCACCACTCCGGCCTGGGTTATGCCGCGCGCGCCGGCGTGGTCGAAGCCCTGGCCAAGGCGGGCCAGCTCAACGTCGTGGTGGCGACGATGGGACTCGCCGCCGGGATCAACTTCTCCATGCGCTCGGTGCTGGTAACCGATCGACGCTACTACGCCGGCAACTTCGAGCGGCAGGTGCAGGCCGACGAACTCCTGCAAATGTTTGGGCGGGCGGGACGCCGTGGTTTTGATGAAACCGGCTACGCACTTTTCACCTCGCACCTCCCGAGACTGGGAGACGCCCGTCCCCTGCAGCTGCGTCGTTCCGCGCCGGTGGATTGGCCGAGTCTGCTCGGTGTCATGCATGCGACAGCGCAACGTAACGAAGAACCTTTCCCGGCCGCGTTACGTTTGACGCGCTCGCTCTTCAGCGTGCAAAACGTCCCGCTCGGGGTGGAGCGTCCCCTGGCCGGCGGCCCGCGGCCGTGCGGACTTTGGGTCGAGGCCGAAAGGGCGCGCTTCGTTCGACGCGGGGTGAGGGAAATGATGAACTCGCGCGGAGAATGGGAAACGAAAGCGCCGTCCACGATGGCCTCGTTGGGCGACGCTTTCGTTTTTGAAAAAGAAAGCTGGCGCCCGGCGCTCTCCCTGGCACGGACCTTGGACGGAATCGGGCAGGGGAATCTTTGCCGATTTCGCGACGTCAGGCGCTACGGCCGCGAGTTGCCCTTGGCGACCGTTCTCCCGAATGGAGAATTGGTTCTGGCAAAATGGTTGGGGCGGAAGTTCCGCCAACAGGCTATGAAAGAGGAATCCGGCGCTGTCTCCTCGCAAGGTCGGCGGTCAAATCATCAAGCTGAGCGGCGAACCTTGCCGTCCGATATCCGTTCGGCACATGCCTCGTCTCTACGTGGTCCGATGACGCGCGCGCGTTTCGAGACCGAGGTTCTCGCGCTCCTACCGGGCTGGATCGATTCGGGAAGCTTGCGCGATCTGATCGAGCGTGGTCGAACGATTTGCGCGCGGATCGATTACTCGACGGTGTCAGTCCCAGTTCATCTTGATTCGTTAGGTCGCGCTTTGTGCGCACCGCCGGAGAGGGACAATATCCCGGCGGTTTGCCGCTACTGCGATCAGCTGGCCTGGGACCAAACCGTCGCCATCGTCGCCAGCCCTTCCTATGCCTGGCGTGAGTTGGGATTGATCGAAAAGGATGGCAAACCGACGCCACGCGGAATTCTATTTTCTTTTTTCCAGGGAGGCGAAGGTCTCGCCATCGCGGCCGCCTTGGAAGAGGAGAGCTATCCCCTGGCGGATCTTGTTTTTGATCTCGCCAATATCCGCGCCGGCCCGCGTTTCGCCGGCGAAGACGCACCTCTCGGCGGACGATTGGGCATTCTCTGCCAGCGTCTCTATGGACGACGAGATTACCCCGGTTACCTCGAAATGGGCGTGCCGCCGCAATACGGGGCCGGAGCGGCCGAGGTGGTGAGAGAAATTCTGGCCAACCCTGCGGCGCGTCACAAGCTGACCAGCGATTTACTTCGACACGGCGATATCGAACGCGCGTTGATGGAATGGCGGAGCCTTCTGCGCCAGATCATCGCCGCCCCGGATTATCCGCAGCCACGCTGGCGAGAACTCCGGCACCTCGCGACGGCGCATGTGGAACAGACTCGCTCTCCGGCTCTGGCCGAATTGCCGCCGCTCCTCGCCGCGCAGCAGCTTCGCCGGGGGTGAAAGAGCCCTGCGGGTGGCACGAAGCCAGCTGGTTTGAGGAGTTCCAATGCGTGAAAAACCCTATCGCATCATCGTGGTGGAAGACCATGCCGACACCGCCGAAGCGCTCCGAAAATTTCTAACGGTTATTGGCTACAAAGTCTATATCGCTCCCGATGTCGCCTCCGCCCGCGCTCTCGCGAAAGCGGTCGAATTCGATGTCCTGCTCAGCGATGTCCGCCTGCCTGATGGCACCGGCTGGGATCTGATGAAAGAACTGAGCGCAGAGGGGCCGGTCCGCGCCGTTGCGATCAGCGGCTTCAACAGCGACGACGATATCGCGCGCAGCACTCGCGTCGGTTTCCTCGATCATATCGCCAAACCGCTCGATCCTGATTTGTTGACCGCAGCGCTCAGTCGCGCGGTGCATCTGCCCAAAGACCGCATGAGTTTTGCGGGTTAGGGCAAATCTCACCGCTGGCGTCCCCGGCGGGAATCGAACCCACATCTAAGGTTTAGGAAACCCTTGTTCTATCC
>JBDTXE010000026.1:0-12757 GCA_040006335.1 Verrucomicrobiota bacterium
ACCAGCTCCACCTTATCGAATTGATGCACGCGGATAATGCCCCGGGTTTCTCGCCCGGCCGAGCCTGCTTCGCGTCGAAAGCAGGGAGTGTAGGCGACGAATTTCTTCGGGAGATCGCTCAGGGGAAGAATTTCATCGCGATGAAAATTCGTCACCGGCACTTCCGCCGTGGGCGCGAGGAAAAGCTGCCCTTCTTCCAGACCGTACATGTCCTCTTCAAATTTTGGCAGTTGGGTGGTGCCGACCATGCAGTCGCGTCGGACCAGAAAAGGCGGGCTGATCTCGAGATAACCATGATCGCGCGTGTGCAGGTCGAGCATGAACTGAATCAAGGCGCGTTCCAGCCTGGCACCGGCTCCGGTAAAACAGATAAATCCGCTGCCGCTTAGTTTGGCCGCACGCTCGGCGTCGAACAACTTGTGCCGCAGCCCAAGCGCCACGTGATCCAAAGTCTCGGCCAATTCGGGCTTCCTCCCCCACTCCCGAATGACCGGGTTGGCGGATGCGTCGCTGCCTACCGGAGCTCCCGGATGTGGCAGGTTCGGAATCTGCAAAAGCAGATCGCGCTGAATTCCATCGGCAGCTTTTGTTTCATCCTCCAAGGCACCGATCTCGTCCCCGATCTCTCGCACCCGTTGCTCTAAGGACGCGGACTCCTCACCCAGACGACGCTTGCCGCCGATCTCCTTGCTCAGCTTTTTGCGTTCACCGTTTAAGGCCTGTAGCGCTGTCTCTGCCTTGCGCCGCTGGGCGTCGATCCGGAGCAACTCATCGACTCGCCCTTCTTCGCCACCGCCACGCGCGGCGAGTCGTTCTTTCACGGAATCGGCTTGTTCGCGGATGAGTCGGATATCGAGCACGCGTGCGATTGTAGCGGTATCAATGAGCGCGGCAACTCGGACGATCTTCCGTTTCGATAGTCTTTCGAGGTCGAAAGCAGGGACTCGATGAAATCGTTACCCCCTCTCGACTTCAGTCTTGAAGCACTTCATACTTCCGGTGTGGAGCGGCTGAATCTCCTGAGTGTGGCGTTAGGACTGGCCTGCCTGGCCGGCTTTAACCTCTACCTCACCGTTTTCGTCACGGGCCTCGCCATCCATCTGCATTGGATCGCGCTCGGCTCAACCTATCAATCGCTCGGGGTGCTGGGCGATCCCGTGGTCCTGGTCATTTCCGGCATCCTCTTCGGTCTTGAATTTTTCGCGGATAAGATTCCCTGGATCGATTCTATGTGGGATGCGGTCCACACCGTCATTCGTCCCATCGGCGGCGCACTTCTGGCGGTTCAGGTCCTGGGACACACCAGCCCGACGTTTGACGTGGTGATCGCCCTGCTCGCCGGCACTACCACACTTGCAGCCCACACGGCCAAAGCCACTACCCGCCTACTCTCCAATACCTCGCCGGAACCTTTCTCGAACATCGCGCTCAGTCTGGGCGAAGACGCGGCCGTGGTCGGCGGACTCGCGCTCCTCCACTTCCACCCCGTCTTCGCGTTGGGACTTTTTGCGGCGCTGATTCTCGCCTTCTTCGTCTTCGCGCCGCGAATCGTCCGCGCAGGCAAAACCAAGGTTTCCCTCGTGTGGCAAAAACTAAATCAGCCGGCATTTTTTCGCGCTAACGACGACAGCTTGCCGCTCGCGCTCCCGCTCAAGCTGGCCGAAGTCTTCAGCCGCGAAAACGTCCTGGGTGAGACCATCGCCTGGGCGGTGCCTTGCTACAGTGGACGCGGCCGGCGACTGCCGCCCAATCTCTCCGGCGCGCTCGTCGCCACCAACGAGGAACCACGCAAACTTACCTTCGTCGCGCGCCGCGGCGCTCGACCCTTCGCCCGTACGATCGATTTGGATGGAATGACCATTGCTCGCGAGCCGAAGTTTCTCTCCGAGAACCTCGTCATTTTTTCGGGCGAGCGTCGCGGACCAAAATACGTTTTTGTCTTCCCGCGTCCGCGCGCGCACGAAGTCGAGAAGATCAGCGAGAGCCTGCAGCTGGCGCCGGAACCCGCGGCGGTCGCAATGGACCCTGCTGCGATTAGCTAAGGCGTGGCGGCCGCGACGGAACGCTACGCGAGCCTGCTCGAATTTACTCGTCTCCGCGAACGGCCGCTCCTCCCACTCCCGGCTCTCCCTTCCGAGCTGGAGCTCCAAGCCCGCTGGTTCGCCGGCGATTTCGGACGTGACTTTCATACCGTCGATGGCGCCCCGGTGACGATCGTGCAGTTTGGCGCGTGGAATCGTGAGCCGGGTCCGGACTTCACTGATGCGGTGGTGCGATTTGGATCCGGGCGGGAGGAACGTGGTGCGATCGAGCTCGATCTGCTCGATCGCAGTTGGGAAAGACACGGTCACGCCACCAATCCGGCGTTCTCCGACACCATCCTCCATCTCTTCTTCCAGCGGAGTGAGAAAGATTTTTTTTCGCGCACGACTTCGCATCGCCAGGTTCCACAGGTGCTGCTCGACCTCGGCGCGCTGGAGCAAAGTGAATCCAGCATCGTGCCGCTGGCGCACGCCGGTCGTTGCGTCGCACCTCTGCGCGATCTTCCTCCGGAGCGCGTGCAAAGCGTGCTGGAGGCGGCGGCGCAATGGCGTCTGCAACGCAAAGCCAGAAGATGGCGGCAACGCATGACAGTGCGAGGCGAAGAACAAATTATCTATGAATCGTTAGCGGACGCTCTCGGCTACAAGCAAAATCGCCTGCCCTTCACCCTCGTCGCGCAACGGCTGCCGCTCGCTTTTCTGCGTGAGCGACCGGCGGAGGCGGAGGCTCTCCTCTTCGGGATAGCGGGATTCCTCCGCCCAGCCGATTCGAAGGATTTGTCCTCCGGCGCGCGTAGTTACAGGCGGACGCTATGGGATCGCTGGTGGAAATATCGCGATCGTTTTGCTCACCTCGAAGTGCCGACCTCGCTCTGGCGGATGAGCGGGGGCCGGCCCCTGAACCACCCGCATCGTCGCCTGGGAGCACTGGCGGCGTTGCTCCAGAACTGGCCTCTTGTTTATTCCTCGTTAGTCAAAAGCAGTCAGCGCGAGAGCGAGAACGCGCTACAGGGACTGCGCCACGATTTCTGGGAACAACATTACAATTTGCACGCTAAAACGATTTCCCGCCCGCAAGCGCTCATCGGTCCGACCCGCGTCAGCGATTGGCTGGCGAACGTCTGGTATCCACTGGCGTTCGAACAGGATCAGAGGCGCTGGGACGACTATCAGAAGCTGCGCGCGCCCCTGACTAGCCGCCCGGTGAAGATTGCCGCCGCGCGCCTTTTCGCCAACGATCCGCGCCAGCGCGAATTCCTACGGACGATGGTTGGCCAGCAAGGCCTGTTGCAGATTTATGAGGATTTTTGTCTGCGCGACGCCAGCGATTGCGCCGTCTGCCCGTTCCCCGAACAAATACAACGCTGGTGATAACGCCGGCGGAGCGCGCACTTGCAATCGCAGGTTGCCAATCGAAATTCGCGAATCACCTCGCGGGTGTAGTTCAATGGTAGAACGGTAGCTTCCCAAGCTACATACGAGGGTTCGATTCCCTTCACCCGCTTTCTACCGCGGGCAGTTCTAGTTCCCGCCCAATAGCCGGCGGAATGAGCGGAGGACTCGACCCGGCACAGAATTCGGCTTAGGGACGAGGTCGTCCAGGCGACGCGCGAAATCTGTCGGCGTTCCTCCGTGCAGCGGGCAGGCCTTGGTCGGAATGCGGTCTGTCGGCAAAACAATTTCATAGGCGCTGCCGGCCGCCTGACAGCCGCTGGTCGCTAGGGCATTGGAAACAGCGCAGACTACAACGCGAGCGACCGGCATGGTCGGTTGCAGTGGACCTGCTGGATAACGCGCGGCCGCCTGATTCATTACCTGAACCCACACCGGCAACGCCAAAGCCGCGCCGTAGCCATGCGAGACAATCGTCGTGGGCTGATCGAAACCCACCCAGACACCGCAGGTCAGCGTGCTGGTGTAGCCGAGAAACCACGCATCTTTATAATCGTTCGTCGTCCCCGTCTTCCCCGCGCCCGGTAATTTCCAGCCGAGCGAACGCGACGTCGCCGCCGTGCCTTTGGTCAGCACCTGCTCCATCAATTGCGAGGTCATCCAAGCCGCACTGGGATTGAGCGTGGGAACGGAAAGGTGGGCGGCGCGATAGATCGGCTGGTGATCCTGATCGTCGATCCGCTCGATGAGATAGGATTGCCGACGGACCCCGGCGTTGGGAAAGGCGGTGTAAGCGGTGGTGAGATCTTTCAGGTTCGATTCAAACGCCCCGATGTAATCGGCGGGACCGCGTGGAATTTTATCTCCCAGATTCAGCGTCGTCGCCACTTTCTGCACTTCGTCCAACCCGGCGAACTGTCCGACGCGCACACTCATGGTGTTACGGGAGTGGACCAAGCCGTAGGACGCAGGCTGCACTCCGCTGTAAGTCCCGTCCGAGTTCCCCGGGGTCCAATTCCCCGCGCCATCTATTTCTCCCGGTTGGATCGGTCCATCGCTAATGGCGGCGCCGGGTAGCATGCCATGGGCGAAAGCAAGGGCGTAAACGAAAGGCTTGAAGGACGAGCCCACCTGTCGATTGGCGGGAGCGAGCGCCCGGTTGAACTTGCTTTGAGCGTAATCCCGCCCGCCGACCAGAGCGCAAATCCCGCCACTACTGTTATTAATCACCACGACCGCTCCCTCCAGATAAGGCATGGAGTTGTCTTCTCCTTCCTCCGGCGGCCGGTAGTTCGCCTTGAGCGGATGGCGAAAGTTACTTTGGTGTTCAATCTTCGTTAGCGTGGTCTCGAGCGCTTGCGTCGCCGCGCCTTGCACGCTTGGATCCAGGGTGGTGTAAATGTAGAGACCACCCTGATCCACTTGGTCCTGGGTGAGAAGGATGTTCAAATCCCGCTGGACGGCGTCCATGGCGTAATTCTCCTGCACCATCGGTAGTCGTTTCGGGTGTGACTGCACTTTGGTCGCTCTCGCTTCCTGCGCCTGGGCGACGCTTATCTTCTTAAGTTCCACCATGCGCTGCAGGACCGCGTTGCGCTCCAGGGCGGCGCCCTCGGGATTGCGCAGAGGAGAGAAGCGATTCGGACTTCGGATGAGGCCGGCGAGCACGGCGGATTCAGAGAGATTCAACTTCGACGCGCTCTTACCAAAGTAAGCCTGCGAGGCTGTCTCGATTCCATAGCAACCAGCCCCGAAATAGATGCGGTTCATGTAAAGTTCAAGGATCTGCTGCTTGGTGAACTCGTGCTCGATCCGCAATGCCACCATCGCCTCGAGCAATTTGCGACTCAGAGTGTGTCCGCCCAGGGGCAAGCTATTACGGGCCAGCTGCTGCGTCAGGCTGCTGGCTCCTTCCTTGGCCGAACGGCTCATGATGTCGCGCACCAGCGCGCGCCCAATCCCGAACCAGTCGATCCCGTTATGTTGATAAAAGCGCGTGTCTTCCCGGGCAAGGAGGGCGTCGATGAACGACGGAGCCACAGCGGTTAGCGGCACGATCAGACGATTGGCGCCCGCGAGCCGGCTATAGACCTTGCCGTCCACGTCGAAGACCGTGTTGCGCTCCGGCATTTGCCCCACCTTCTTCATGTCGAAGGTATGAGCCCATAACGAGTAGAAGGTCAGGACAGCGAGAATCGCGGCACAAAAAATAAATAAGAGCGATCCTCCGCCCCAGCGCAAAAGACGGGACGTTTTGCCGCGACCACCGGCCGAACTCTTGCGAGCAAACATTTTCATCGCGCCGTTCGAACCCCCGATCCCACAGTTGTAGAAAAAAAAGCGCGCCAGTTCATCTCTCAGCGACGCCTGGAACGCCGCCCTAAGCCGCGCCTATAAACGCAGCTTCACTTCCGCGCCATGCTGTTCGTTAGCGCAAGGCGCATTCGTCGGCACTTCGGTCTCGGCCGCATTCTGGCGCACCAGTTGGTGCTCGATCAGATAACTCTCGACTTCGTCCCCACTGACATCCGGAAGCATTTCGCCATTAATCTCAACGCAGGGCGAGAGCGGCTGGCCACTCTTTGTTTCCATCTCCCAGCGGAATGCCGGATTCTGAATGATGTCCTTTTCGGTATAAGGCAAATCGTACTTGGCGAGAATGGCACGAACGCCCCCGCTCCAACCGCATTGCGTTTTGAGATAAGCTGTGATCTGAGGTTTTTCCATGCTGACAGAAGGTAGCACAGCTCGGTGGCCACCAAAAGCGGCGGGGTCGGGCAGCTCGGGAGAGGCAGCCGGAACCCCGAGGTTTTCCCGCTCACGCACGGGGTCCGGCCAATCCTCTCATTATCTGCCTCAGCCGAAGGTCTAAATCTTGTGTCGCAGCGGCGTCATCCAGGCTTGGAGCTTTTGTAGGCCCAGCTCCAGCCGTGTCTTTACTGTCCCAAGCGGATCTTCCGTCGTCGCCGCAATCTCGCGGTGACTCATGCCGGTAAAAAAGGAGAGTTCCAAGGCCTCGCGCTGGTATTTCGGCAGCGCAGCCATCTGTTTGCCTAAATAGGTCCGCAAATCGGCTCGCGTCATCTCCGCCGCGCCATCATGGCTGCTGCGCGATGCCGGGGGCATGTCTGCCAGTTGTTCCCCGTAACGATCTTTCACCCGCACGTAGGCCTGGCGCCGGCGGAGACGATCGATCGCTCGGCGCCGCGTAATAGTAGTAAGCCAGCCGAGCGGTTTCCCGACTTTGGGCGCGTAGTTGCAGGCCTGTTTCCAGATTTGCAAGAGCGTCTCCTGCAGCACGTCTTCCGCTTCCGCCTCTTCATGAATTACACTCTCGATAATCGAGCGAAGAGTGTCGCCATGGCGATCGTAGAGTTCCGTCAACGCCTCCTCATCACGAGCGGTAATGGCCGACATGAGCACTTCATCTGATTCAGTTTGGAATCTTCCGGGATTAATGGCAGGTGCGATCACGAGTTTTGGTAGTTAAGCGAGAGTTTCCTGGTTGAGAGCGAAGGCTCCGCGAGCCAGTTCCCGGGCCGGCGGGGTTACGTCCATTCGTTGCATGGTGAGGACGTTGGGGTCTGGCCTCCCCTCCCACAATCGGGCGATTGCATAGCATTTCCTTAGGTCGAAACCTGAGACGCCCGAGACCTCGCCTTCAACGGCGCGCCGGCGTCGCCCAGCCGGGGCGCTAACGAGATTTAGCGGGAGTGGTCGGTTTCCCGCCGCAGACTCTCGTGCTCGCGTTTTTTCAAAATGCGCAGGATCTCGCCCAAAAGCATTTCGTTCTTCAGGTTGACCTGATAATCAAGGTCGGCGCGGAGACGGTCCTTCTGCGCCTCACGGTTCTGGGACATCATAATAATGGGCGCTTGAAACGCCGCCATCATCCCGAGGACCAAGTTAAGGAGGACAAACGGGAAAGCATCGAACGGACGATCGCGTAAGATCCAGACATTGATACTCATCCACGCGATGAGGAGACAGATGGACAAAATGATGAACTTCCAGCTGCCGCCAAACTGCGCGATTCGATCCGCTGCCCGGTCGGCGACGGTGTAATTGCGGGCCGTCTCCTCGTTCGCGTTCCGCGAGACCCGATGGCGGAGGAGATCGTCCGTCCGGCGCAGGCGCTGTGTCATGGTGCTGAGCATGCTGAGCGCGATGGCCGCGTCATCCCGGACGAAACGCTCAAAGTTCTGGCGCGTCAGGGTGGCAAGCCTGGCGTTCTCCACCACGTCGGCATCGGCGGAGCGGCCGTGACCATCCAGCATTGCCATTTCACCGAAAAAATCTCCCGGCCCAAGCGAGGCCAGGATCACCTCATGGCCATCGGCATCGGTCACGTTGATCTGGACGCGCCCATCCATAATGACATACATGGCGTTGCCGGGCTCGCCCGCCCGAAAGACCCGCGCCGGGGGCTTCAATTCCTTGATCTCGAAGAGATGGCACAGCTTGGCAATGGCTTCCTCGCCGAGCGCGGCAAAGAGCGGGACATTGTGCAATGGAATGGCGCGATCGAGGCAAGGATCGCTTGTCGCCACAGGAAGGTGAGTGGCCGTTTCCATGGACGA
Organism: Verrucomicrobiota bacterium; assembly: GCA_040006335.1. Classification (GTDB taxonomy): domain Bacteria; phylum Verrucomicrobiota; class Verrucomicrobiia; order Chthoniobacterales; family UBA10450; genus AV69. The sequence continues at coordinate 8,015 of JBDTXE010000026.1, forward strand.
GGAGTTTACCCTGTTCGCTTCGGTTTTAACAGCGGGAAGAGAATGACATCGCGGATGGACTCAGCACCGGTCAGCATCATGGTCAACCGGTCAATTCCGAGGCCGAAACCGCCCGCGGGCGGCATTCCATGCTCAAGTGCGAGAAGGAAATCCTCGTCCAGTTTCTGCGTCTCCTCCCCTGCCTGCTCTAGGAGCCGTTGACGCTGAATCACCGGGTCGTTCAGCTCGGAATAGCCAGGCGAGATTTCCACGCCGTTGATGATCAGTTCGTAGACATCGACGAGCGACTCGTCCTCCCGGTTCTGCTTCGCCAGGGGCACAAGTTCCTTGGGGCAATGGGTCACAAAAAGAGGATCGAACGTCTTTTCTTCCACCAGCTTCTCGAAGACATGCTGTGTCACTTCGAAGTCGACCAGTTGCGTCTGAATCTCGACGCCGAGCTGGCCGCTGGCGCGCGTCCGGCGTTCCGCGGGGGAAAGGTCGAACCAGTCCGCGCCCGCCACTGCGCGCACAAGTTCACGATATGGCGCACGTCGCCATGGCCTGGCCAGATTGATCGTGCGTGTCACCGCGCCATCAGCGTCGCGGTGGGCGATCTCCAGTGAGTTTGCCCCTTGGTCGATTATTCCTGTTCCCTGAAGAATCTTCGTCGCTAAGTGGCAAACCAGCTCTTCGACCAGATCCGCGATCTTCTCGAAGTCGGCGTAGGCCCAGTAGCCCTCCAGCATGGTGAACTCCGGGTTGTGCCGGCGGGAAATACCTTCGTTGCGGAAGTTCCGATTCAGCTCGAAAACGCGGTTATAGCCTCCGACGAGAAGCCGCTTGAGATACAGCTCGGGAGCGATGCGCAGATAAAGATCGAGCCCGAGCGCGTTGTGGTGAGTGCGAAAAGGCTCCGCCGCCGCTCCCCCAGCCACAGCCTGTAACATTGGTGTTTCCACTTCGAGAAAACCCCGCTCCTCCAGAAATCGGCGGGTTTCCCGCAGCACTAGGATCCGCTTGGAAAAAACATCGCGCGACTGCTCGTTTGTGACCAGATCGAGATAGCGCTGCCGGTAGCGCGCTTCCACGTCCTGCAGGCCGTGCCACTTCTCCGGCAGCGGCCGCAGCGCTTTGGCCAGCATTTCGAAACGGCGCACTTTAAGGGTTGGTTCGCCGGTCTTGGTCTTAAAACACTCGCCTTCGACGCCAATGAAATCGCCCAGGTCGAGCAGGCCGAAAATTTCCATGGCCGGGCCGAGTTCCTTCGCCTGCACGTAAATTTGCATCCGGCCGCTGGCGTCGCGCAAATCGAGGAAATGACTTTTCCCCATATCGCGATGCGCGGTGATGCGACCGGCGATCCGAAACGCTTCGCCTTCGGTAAAGCGCGCCCGCACGGCGGCGATATCGCCAGTAGTGTCGAAGGCCTGACCAAATGGAGCGACGCCTTTGCGCTGAAGCTCCGCCAGCTTCTCGCGTCGTAATGCCAGCAGTTCGCTTTCTGTTTCCATCGGCGGCAGCGATACTAGACAAAAAGGCGGAGTTGAACAGACACACTTCGCGCGGCACGGCGCCGCCAGGAGCGTCGTGGTGCGCAAAACGGTTGCCGCCCGCGCGCTTCGAACCTAAACTCAGACCGCTTTCCGCGAGGAGCCTTAGCTCAATTGGTTAGAGCGCTGCCCTGTCACGGCAGAGGTTGCGGGTTCGAGTCCCGTAGGCTCCGCGGATTTTTGCCACGCTCAAGCCGCAAGCGCCGGGACGGATTGCAAATGCGTCGCAACCGTTTCGGCGAGCTGATCGGGCAGATACGGTTTGGCGAGGAAAATATGGCCCTGGCTCTCCTCAAAATCGGAGCCGAACAACTCCGCGCTGTAGCCGCTGGTGAAGATCACCTTAAGATCCGGGCGTTCAGCAGTAAGGGTGTGAGCGAGCTGCCTTCCAGAAATCGATTCGGGCATTACGACATCGGTGAGCAGAAGGTCGATCTCGTCCCGATGTTTGGACCAAACTTCCAGGGCGACACGGCCGTTCTCGGCCATCAGGATGCGGTAGCCGATGGCCGTCAAGGCGTCACAAACAAATTCGCGCAGCATGTCCTCGTCTTCCACGACCAGGATTGTAGTACTGGAAGCGTCCAGTGAATCAGCCGCGCGCGGCTCAAACTTGCGGCGGGGCGCGGGCAGCGCTTCGGAGCTGAGCGGAAAATAGGCGCGAAGCGTTGTCCCGCGGCGAGGTGCGCTATCCACTTCAAGCCAGCCGTCATGCTGCTTGAGGACGCCATAAACGGTGGCCAGCCCCATCCCGGTGCCTTTGCCCGCTTCCTTCGTCGTGAAAAACGGCTCGAAAATACGACCGAGCGTGGTGGGATCCATGCCCGCACCCGTGTCCTTCACCGCCAGACAAATGTAAGTGCCGAGCTGCGCTTCCGGATTGCGCGAGCGCGCGGCTTCGTCGGTTTCGACCAAGCAAGTGGTCAGGGTCAATTTTCCCCCTTCGGGCATGGCGTCGCGCGCGTTCAAGGCCAGGTTCATGATCACCTGATCGACATTGCCCGGATCGGCGAAGATGGGCGGCAAATCGGGAGCCAATTGCATGTCGAGCGCGATGTGTTCGCCAATGATGCGCCGCAGCATGGAGATCGTCTGTTCGACGACTTCGTTGAGAGCGAGCGGTCGGCGCTGAATCACTTGCTTGCGACTGTAGGCCAGTAGCTGACGAGTGAGAGCGGTCGCCCGTTCGGCGGCTCGTTCCACCTGGTTCAAGGAAGTGCTGAGTTTTTCGTCCAGCCGCGGGTTACGCAAATGCAGTGAGGTATGCCCCAGAATGACGGTGAGAATGTTGTTGAGGTCGTGGGCCACGCCTGCGGCGAGGCGACCTACCGCTTCCATCTTCTGCGCTTGGCGCAACTCCGACTCGAGACGGACTCGATCTGTGATGTCCTGCAGAATGAGCAGGTAGTAGGGTGCCCCGCCCAGTTCGAGATATTCGCCGGCTACCAGGACCTCCCGATTTCCTCCACTCTTGGTCTGGATCGTGGTCGCCATGTTGCGCACCACTTTCCGCTGCGAAAGCTCGTCGTGAATGATTGTAGGGGTGGCGTCTTCCGCCCAGAACGAGGCCCTCCCACCCAGGAAGGTGTCACGCTCCGCGCCGATTAGTTCGAGAAAGCTCGCATTGGCATCAAGGCAGCAATTGCCATCAGGCTGCTGGATTAACATCGGGATTGGGCTGCTGTGGAATGCCTTGGAGAACCGCTCTTCCGAGCCGCGCAGCGCCTCTTCGGCCGCAGTCCTTTCGGCGACTTCGCCAGCGAGTTTGGCATTGGCCGCGCGCAGCTCCGCCGTGCGCAGGTTCACCAGGGTATCGAGTTCTTCGAGCTGGCGGCGCGCGATCTGTGTGAGCTGCCACTTCTTCGCCAGCGCGTGCGCCATTTGCAGCACCTCGACGTTGTCGAAGGGCTTTTTCAAAACCAGCATCTGATCCGAGTTACCGACCGTTTTCGAAATCTCGTCCCAGGAATAATCGGAGTAAGCGGTGCAGACTACGATCTGAAGGTCGGGAAATTCTTTCCAGATCCGCGAGATCGTCTCGATCCCATCCCAGCCCGGAGGCATGCGCACATCCACAAACGCGACGGCGTAAGGTGCGCCCTTTTCGTAGGCTTGGCGCACTTTCTCCAGGCCCTCCTGCCCCTGCATGGCGGAGTCGATCTGAAAAGACGCTGCCTGGGAGGTGTTTGCCTTCTCGCCAAACAACGCTTCCTCGTCAGCCTCCAGCTCAGACGCGAGTTTCGCGTCCGCCGGCCCGAGGATTTTGCGGAAGTCGTCGTGGATCGACGGATTATCGTCGATGATCAGAATGCGATGGTTTTCGGGCTGTAGTTGATTCATGGGGAGGAAGGGGCTGGGGCGATGGGTAAAGCCAAAGTAAAGGCGGCGCCTTGCTGTAAGCCGCCGCTGGTAACGGAAAGTGAGCCACCCATTTCCCGGGCCGCGAGCGCACCGCTATGCAAGCCAAACCCGTGACCCGTCTCGCGCGTGGTAAATCCGTGCGCGAAAATGCGCGTCAAATTCTCCGGGGAAATTCCAATCCCATTGTCGGCCACCGAAATATGCACGTGGCTGTCACTCCCGCGACAAATCGAGATGGTCATGCGCTTGTCCGTCCGTTTCACATCGTCGAGCGCGTATTTGGCGTTGCGGATGAGATTGATCAGGATTTGCAGGACTTTGTGGCGGTCGACCCGAACGCGCGTAACAGGCTCAAATTTGGTTTCGACGGTGACCCCATGGCGCTCGAAAGCACCGATGTTCATGGCAATGGCATCATCGACCAGCAGGTGCGGGGTAAGATCCTCGAAGACGCCGCTCACCTTGGCGTAGCTCTGCTGCATGGCGACGACTTCCTTGATGTGCTCGATGTTGCGGCCGAGCTGGTCGACTTCCTGCAGCAGTTCCTTGTTCTCGGCGACGAAGAACTCGCCCAGCTTGGCCAGATAACCGGGCAGTTTTTTCCCGGTCTCATCCTTCGTTAGGAAATCCGCGAGCGAACCGTTCTGCGCCGTAAGCAGTGCAGCCGCCTGCGAAAGTTTGGGCGCTTTTGACCTCCGAAGTTTCTCCACCACCAGGCCGGCGGACACATTCACGCTGTTGAGCACGTTGCCGACGTTATGGAGCACGCCGGTAGCGACTTCCGCCATGCCGGCAAGACGCGAGGTCTCGAGCAGCTTTTGCTGCGAAATCCGCAGAGCCTCTTCCGATT
>JBDTXE010000027.1:0-12623 GCA_040006335.1 Verrucomicrobiota bacterium
TCAGGCCCGCGGCCCGGTTTTGCCGAACTCTGCCGCGGTGCCTGCGGACAAGGCTTACAAAAGCTCGCACCCGCTGCTTCGCGCCGCCCCGTTCCGCAAACTCAGATAGGCGCGGGCGCGAAGTAGTTGCACCCTGCGCATGCAGGTCGCAACTTCCGTCTCTACAGCGCCCGTAGCTCAGCCGGATAGAGCAACGGATTTCTAATCCGTGGGTCGGGTGTTCGAGTCACCCCGGGCGCGTAGCTTCGCGTTCGAGCAAGATCGCAGTGACCGATCACGTGCTGAGGACGCGTTTAATCAGCCAAATAAACGTCAATGGTGCCAGCTCCGGCCGAGGGTGCAACGCGATCGAAGTCCCCCCATTCTTGCAATCTCAATGTCCAGTGAGATTCAGGGAAATACCGGGAAGGCCACTCCGAACGCAGTAACGCCGACTGCCATTCTCGCAGCACTAATGCCAGCTTTTGCAGTCTCACATCGGGGCAGCGGCTTCTACGCATGACAATGGCTAAATCCCCTTAAACTGGGGTCGTGCGTCCCCTGAGCAGGATTACCGAACCGGCGCTTATGCCAAGAGCGCGTCCGCATCTCTATCATCTCTCGTTAGCGATTATTCTGCTCGCGGCGGCATATGTGCGCTGGCGTCTGCCCGCGTGGCCCTTGGCTGATCCCGATAGCTGGAGCTATTTGCGAGCCGCTGTCTCTAAACTCGCCGAAGGAACTTTCCTTCACACCAATGGGCGCAACTTTCTTTATCCCGGTTTCCTTCTTCTGATTCTGAGCGCAACCAGGAGCTTCACTGCCATTTCCTTTGTGCAGCATCTGCTTGGTTTGGGCACTGGCATCCTCATCCTGGGCTCCTGGGCAGGAACCGGGCGCTTCCTCCACCATGTCTCGCGGCGCGCGCACGCGGCGACCGGCCTCCTAATCGCCGCCATTTATCTTTTGTCGCGCCAGACGATCGAATCGGAGCATCAGCTGCGACCGGAGGCGATTGCCCCTTTTTTCGCTCTTTTGAACATCTGGCTCACGCTGCAATATTTTGCGCGAGCGCGTGAACAGCGGTTCCTTCCCTCCGGCACGCTTCTCGGTGCCGGCATCTTGCTGAACTCGGTCATCCTCGTCACTCTGAAGACGAGCTTTGCCATCAGCATCTTCTTCAGCGTTATCCCGGTGCTACTGGCGCTGTGCCAACGGCGCCAAACCTGGGCGCGACGTGTCGCGGTTGTTTTCCCCAGTCTCATGGTCGCGGCGGTTGCCATTTTTACAGAGCGCCACTTCGCCAAAACGGACCCCGAAGCGAAGGCATTTCTGCCCACCAGCCTTTTCAGTATTCATGCCAATCTCATCACGCGGCAAATGGAGCAAGACCTCGCCCGCGAGGATTGCGGACGGCTTGGCTGTAGTTGGCTGCAACAAGTGAGCGCGAGCTTGCAGGAAGAGATCAAGCGATCACGCGTCGCCGGCCATCTCTATCCCTCGTTAGGGTTTAGCCCCGATTACCTTAATCACCAGGGCGGACTGCTGCCCTGGCGCAATCGCTTCTTTCGCGGTGATAGTCAGAAGGAGCTTGAGTTCTACAGCTTTTATTACCTGCGAACGGCTCGCTTGCATCCCGGGTGGATGGGGGAAAAAATAGTCCGGCAGATGGCGCTATTCTACCTCGGGTCCAAGCGCATTTTCATCACCTCGCCCCGCGCTAACCTCAGTCTGCTCTACGCCCAAACCGCGGCCTGTTTACCCGAGATCCGATCCTACCCGCCGTTGCTTCATTACCTTGCAAGGATCCGCAGCCTGGCCTCGACCTCCCAAACCATTTCCCAACCACTATGGGTCCGGTCCCTCGGCGCCCTCCTTTCGGTTCTGTATCCGCCGGTATTCTTTTCCACCCTGGGTCTCTCCCTCTTTTTGACGCCTGCCCTTCGCCAGATGTATGGCCGGTTCGCCGCTGTCGCTCTATTCGCATTCTCTTACAACTTTGGGAACTGTCTTGGCACGGCCGTGGTGCATTCGCTCGACGTTTCCCGCTACGTTCTTTCGCAGTATTCGTTCGCACTCCTGGCGGAAGGCATCGGTCTTCTGTTTCTTGTCGAAGTCGCTCTTGATACGCGTCAACGCCGCCTAGCACGAAGCGCGGCAGAGAAAGCCGCGGGCAAGATTATGGACCCTGACGATCCACGAATTGCCTGCCAATAAAAGCAACGGAGTCGCGGCGAGCGGGCTCTCTCTACTGCGCCCGTAGCTCAGCCGGATAGAGCAACGGATTTCTAATCCATTGGTCGGGTGTTCGAGTCACCCCGGAGAGGCGGATGGAAAGTACAAGAAAGCGCGCCCTGAATAAGCATACGCTTAGGCCCGGAAGCTTGGAACGCACCTCTACATAGCTTGCCGCCAATTTGCGGCCGGACCTGCTGCTGAATGAGGGACTGTTTAAGCTGGTTTTCGGGCCATAGCCCGCAACACGGGGAATCAGGCGCTCATCTCTTCATTTGTAGCTTCTTTTGATGCCTTTGTGGAACGACGCAATGGGACCGGTTTGCATACGCATTTGCGAACTTCTTACCACCGGCATGTGGCACCCGGACGCATGGAACCAGTCTGCGATGATCTTCCAATATTCACGGTCGCGGTTTGCTCTAAGCACCACGCTTAGGCCCTTCGATGCAATTTCGAGTTCAGGTGCAGAGATATTCACGGGGAATCTCGCCCATCCGGCAAAACAGAAGTTCGGCTGTCGGAGCAGCAAGCGCTTTGTTTCCCCGAGGCGGACGGCCGGCCCGCAACTTCCCGCGTTCAATTAAACAAGAGAGTTAGAATAGTTGATGCCGAGTAAAATCGGCAAATCTCTGAGTTGGAGAGACGCTACATTCCGCGATCGAGCGAATGCTACTTTCGTCTCACTCCCTGTTTATTTGCCGCTATCCAGCTAGAAGTCGATGTCTTAGATCGTCGGATCAATGTCCTAACGGCTGGCGCGAAGCATGGTTTAAACGAGTTCCGAAGCGGCCAACTATTCGTGCCGTGGCCCAACCTTAACCAAGAAAAAGGAGAACAAATGTTAAGCAACTCAACTACAAAACGGAGCTGGATGAGCCCGGCGCTGGTGCTCGGTCTTTCCCTTTCCTTCCTTTCCATTGCTGACGCCCAGGCGCCCGCAACTGCGGCCACGCCCGCCCCCGCCGCGCAGAGTCCGGCCGAGCCGGTCACGACCGGTCAGCAGGCAATAGGCGCACAGAACCCAGCGGGACAGACCGCTCCGGGCCTACCGCCTGCGCAAGAAGCCACCGCTGAGCGGGTCATCGTCACAGGCTCCAACATTCCCACGGCGGAAGAAGTGGGACCAAACCCGGTGTTAAACATCAATCGGGATTTAATCAATAAATCGCCACAGCGTAATACGGAGGCCTTGATTAAGGATCTGCCCGTTGCCAATGCAAACGGAGTTCCACTCTCTAATAACAATACCGGTTTCACGCCGGGCGCTTCATCTGTCTCCCTCCGCGGGTTTGATCCCAGTGCCACGCTCGTTTTGGTTGATGGTCGCCGAGTAGCGCCCTTTCCCGTAGGTCAGGGTGGCACCTTTACTTTCGTAGACCTAAACACGATTCCCCGCGCCGCGATCGAGAGTATCGAGGTCTTGAAAGATGGAGCGTCCAGCACCTACGGAGCCGACGCTGTGGCGGGCGTGGTTAACATCAAGCTCTACAAGCAATACCGTGGAGCAGAAGCCACCGTTGAATACGGAAATACGTTAGACAAGGACTCGGGACTTTATGATGCAAGCCTTCTCTTTGGTGTGGGCAACGAGACGACGCAGATTACCGGGGCATTGAACTTCTATCACCAGAACTCGCTTTTCAGCCGGGATCGCGGTAACTCGCATTTCCCACCTTTCCGGAGTTCCAATGCTACTCCATACAATTTACAGCTTAGCACCGATGCTATCATTGCCGCAGGCGGACCTCCCCCTCCTGGTTCGGGCCCGGTCATTTTCGGCCACGCCCCGTTCGGTACTGACGGAACAACACCGGCCTCTGGCTACGTATATACCCCGCGTCGCTCGAATACCTTCAACTTCGGCGATGTTCAGGGGGCATTTCCAAGTGTTGAGCGCTATGGCGGTTATACGAGCGTCGAACATAAAGTTTTCGGGGACCACCTGGTTTTGTTTGCCGACATGTTTTACGAAAACGCGAAAGCGCATAACGAGCTGGCACCTGCAGCCACGGGATCTTTTCTCACCAAGGGATCAACCCCTCTGGCCATTCCGCCGAACCATCCGCTGCCTGGCGGAGTAACTCCTCCGAATACGCCTACTTTCGACGAGACCGGTCTTCCAGTGGGCGCATTCAATCCCTTCAACCCTTTTGAACAAATAATCTCCGGCGGCACTCGGGCTCGCCTCGCGGAGTTTGGCAACCGACTGGAAGATAGCGAAGCGGATGCTTTCCTCGGCACCATTGGTATCAGAGGAGACAAGCTGTTTGACGGCAGCTGGGGTTACGACGCGGGATTTCGGTTCAGTGAGATCAAAGACAACGAACAACTAAAAACCGTCTCGGGAGTGCGCTTCCGTCGTATTCTCAATGCCGCAGACCCGATTTTCGATCCTAACTCGACGGAATACATCGGCACCACCATTCCCTTCAATCCTTTCGGCGACTTCCGGCATCCGATTCCCGCTAATCAGGCAACGGTGGACTTTGCCACCATCCTTTCTATCAGCCAATTTGTTTCGAAACTGGCCACGCTTGATCTGAATATTTACACCACTGCGCTGTTCAAGCTGCCCGCGGGCGGGGTGGGCTTCGCCTTCGGAGCGCAGTTCCGGCGCGAGAAAGTCAGTCAGACGCCTGATGACGCCGCGCTAAAAGGAGATTTAATTGGAGGGAGCCCGCTCGCCATTACTGACGCGGGTCGGAAGGATTATGCCTTCTACGCTGAAACGCGTATTCCGATCTTTAGTCCGGAATTGAAGGTTCCTCTATTTCACTCGCTCGAGCTCACGGCGGCGGGACGCTTCGAAGCGTTTCTCAACAACGATACCAACGTCATTGTCCCAAAGGTAGGACTGCGCTGGCAGCCATTTGACGAGCAATTGACGGTGCGGGCTACATGGGGCGAAGGCTTTCGCGAGCCTTCGCTGTTTGAGCTCTACGCCTCGCCCACGACCGGGTTGCTGCCCACGAACTTCAAGGGAACGGTCGATCCTGAGACAACGGTGATCACTAGCAGCAATCCGAACTTAGCTCCGGAAGATGACCGCACGTTCAGTGGTGGAGTAGTTTACACTCCCAAGTTTGTCCCAGGATTAACCTTGTCCGTTGATCTATGGGACATCGAGCGATCAGGCGTGGTCACGTCCCCCACGGCGCAGGAAGTGGTAAACCGTTTTGTCACGGGTACTCTACTCCCGGGCGAGTCGGTCACACTAAACCAGGGGGGGCAATCCATTAACTCGATCACCGATGCTTTCCAAAACGCCGGCCGGCAGAATGCGCGTGGCGTCGATTTGGGCCTTCAGTATCAACTTCAGACCCAAGTCGGTAATTTCACCTTTCTGACACAAGCGTCTTATCTCGACTCTTTCGTCTTTCAGGCGACGGCGAATTCGAGGTCGGGGGAGGTCGCTGGTAGGTAGGCCGACCAGGGAACCCTGGGCGACGGCTATCTGAAGTGGAAGGCGGTTTCTCGGGTCGACTGGGCCTGGCTTTATCTCGGCCTTAATTGAGATAAAGAAACGTCTGTCAGATCTATCAGTCCCCGTTGGCTAGAGAAAAAAAAGATGCCAGCTCTCTGCGGATCGAAGGCCAAGACGTCAACGGCTTGCCATTCGTTCCTCTAGTCGAGGTCAGTGAAATCTTCAGCCGACTACCATTTCGACCGGCGATCTTGCTTCACCAGCTCATCGAATCTTGGATCGGAGCGTAATGGATCAAGTAGGGCGTCATACCTGACGAGGCCGGGGGAAGCAACGCCCCTGTCTAATGCCCGCGCGAACCATTTAAAAGCCTGATCCTTATCCCCGATTTCGGCATAAATGAGCGCCATATTGTAAGGCTCGACTTTGCCAATTTCGGAAAGCTTCAATACCTCATCAGTTACCTGCTGGGCCTGCTGCACCGCTCTCGCCCGCCAGAGAGCAAGAGCTATTGAAGCGAGGTTATCGTCCTTGGAACTTGGATCGAGCTCCGCAGTGCGCCGAAACCTTGCGATCGCCTCATCGTTTCTGCCGTTCAACAGATTCATATAACCCAGATTAGACTGGATGAAAGGTTCATCGGGATTCAACTCTGCGGCTCTTTCACTGTATCTGAGCGCCGGTTCAAATTGATGCGCGAAGGCGTAAACCATGCCCAACGCACTATTGCTAGTGGACGAGAGAGGATCTAGGTCCTGCGCTCGTTTCATCTCTGAAAGTGCATCTTCCAAATTCCCGACAGCACATAACCGCCAGGCATAGCGGAGGTGGGCAATGGCCAGATTGGGGTTTAGTTCCAGTGCCCTGCGCAAAAGGCGATTGCCTTCTTTCCTCTCATCTGGCATGGGCTGAACCATGGCCAGGGCAAGGTAGCCTTCCGCGAGCGAGCTATCGATGCGCAACGCTTCTTCGGCGGCCGCTTGGGCGCGCGAGAGCGCTTCTTTTGGAGAGGCGAAATTGTAGTAGCATTGGAGGAAATAGGCATCCGACATCAAGGCGTAGGCGAGAGCGTAACGGGGATCCTCTTTTATTGCTCTTTGAAAGTAATCGATGGCACTTGCCAGCCCCCCTCGTGTCCGCTGATTATACTGAGCTAAACCGAGCAGATAGAGATCATATGCGGCTGTTTTGGTTGTGCTGTGCTTCACCAACTGCCTTTGATCCTCCTGCGAGAGGTTGCCTGAAATTGCAGTGGCAACCCTTTGAGAGATCGAGTCCTGCATTGCAAAGATATCGGTGGCTGTCTCGTCGAAGGTATCCGCCCACACGGTCTGACGCGACCCCGCATCCACCAACTGCACGTTGATGCGCAGACGGTTATTGGCGCGTTGCACGGTCCCGCACAAAACCACATCGACCTGAAGATCACGCGCCGTCTTTTGAACGTCGATATGGGAACCAGCAAAGCTCGATACAGTAGCCGTGGGAAGGACGATCAGATTCTTCAGACCGCTCATTCTGCTAATAATGGCGTCAGCCATTCCCAAACCGAGTGGCTGGTTCTCGGCTCCTTCGCCTATCTGCTCGAGTGGTAAGACCGCCAACCGTCGAACCGAGAAAGTCTGCGGCTTTCCTGCGATGGATGAAGTGGCTGGCGGGCTCTTGTGCAGCTGCCCGATATAGATTGCTCCTCTGCCTACCGCTAAAACGGCAACGAGGAGAGCCATACGCCGAGCTGGGGACGTTCCCCGCCAGTTAATCCGGAATGCATCGAGAGTACCGCCTTCCCAAGGCCGCTGTTCCAGGTAGCTCCCGATTTCGTCCGCAAACTTTCCCACTGATTCGAATCGTTCCGTCGGTTCCTTCGCCAGTGCGTGCAGAACGATTTCATCAAGCCTGCCGCGAAATTGCCTCTGCATCGCAGGGTCTTTCGCCGCAACACTCGGGCGACGAATAGTATTCTGCGCGAGGAAGCGCGCGATTTCGTCGAACGAAAAGTAGTTGGCGGAAAAGGAATAGGGAAGCTGGCCAGTCAGCAACTCGTAGAGAACTACCCCCAGAGCATAAATGTCGCATGATTGCGTCACCGTCTGCCCCCGGATTTGCTCCGGAGAGGCGTAGTTAGGTGTCAGGCGGCGCTGGCCGGCGACGGTGTTGCCGGAGGCGTCTTCCGCTTCCTGCTGGTACAGCTTGGCTACTCCGAAATCGAGTAGCTTGGGTTCACCATCCTGGTTCACCAGGATATTGGTAGGCTTTAGATCGCGATGAATGACCGAGTGGCGATGGGCGCATTCCACCGCTTGGCAGACTTTGAGGAACATCTGTAGACGATCCGCCAGCGGCAGGTTTCGATCCCAGGCGAAACGGGTGATGGGAGTTCCTTCCACATACTCCATGATCAGATAGGGGACGGCGTCTTTGCTGGTTCCGGCATCGATCAGGCGAGCGATGCTGGAATGTTCCAGGCAGGCGAGAATTTGGCGCTCGGAACGGAATCGGCGCACAAGCTCGTCACTGTTGACATGGCGGTTTAGCAGTTTGATCGCCACCCTTTTTTCAAATTCACCGTCCGCTCGCCGTGCCAAATAAACGGCCCCCATCCCGCCGTGCCCGATCTCGCGCTCGATTCGATAGGCGCCTATGCGAGCGCCCACGAGTGGATTCATGGGAGCTAGCAGGGTGCGACGCAGGCTGTTCGCACATTCTTCGATCGTATCGCCTGAGACTGAGAGGTAAGTCTCGATCTCCCGTCGCACTTCGGTCTTTTCGCCGCAAACGCTGTTAAGATAACCTTCTCGGGCCGGCCCTTGACGATCAAGTGCCTCGCCGAGAATTTCCTTAACTTGCTGCCAGTGTTGCGGAGCCATCAGTTCAAGAAAGGTCCATCAAAAACGGGAAGATGGAAGATCGATTTACGCGCCTAAGTGATAATGCGATGGTTTGCCGGACAACTCAAATACCATCTCCAGGTAATTAGCGGCCGACCACGTCAGTTCTTATCAATTTCCCGAAAGGTAATGTTGTAACCAAAGTTTCGCGGTACTCCATTCGCGCCTTACCGCTGTTACCGGCACGTTCAGAGCACGAGCAATTTCCTCCACAGCCAGACCGCCGAAAAAGCGCAACTCAACGATTTTTGCCTGATTAGCATCGAGCTTCTCCAACTCTATCAGCGCTTCGTCTATCTTTAAGACATCAAATTCTTCTCGCTGGTAAACATCCAACGCCTCACTAATCGGCAGGGGTAATGCTTCGTTGCGGTCCCCCTCAACGGAATGAGTGGTGCCGCTATGAATTCTCAGCAACTGCCGCATCGTTTGCGCGGCGACCCAGATGAATTGGGCATCATGCGCGGACCCGCTGATGCGCTGCTGCCGTAGCCGCGAATATGCTTCTTGGACCAGCGTTCCCGGCTGAGTTTGCTCTGGCCGCTCCTGGAGGAAAAGAGTTTCCATGACGTCTTGCAAATGCTCGCAAATCTCAGGCAGAGTCCGCCTCGAATCGGTTAGCTCGGGGAGAGGCAGTCTCCCTTCTCCCCCAGAAAGCGAGGACAGCTCTGCTGCACTAAGACTGATGGTGGTGAATGCCATGGCGGCTTCTCCCGCAACGTTATTCTAACCCCGTCGCGCTTCTTTGTCACCGAAGAATCGGACCCCGGCAAGACATCTTCCGGTTAGTAAACAGTGTCCGCCTGCTCCTATTCATGGGCTGATATCTGCGGACCAGGAACTACATAGTTCGTGTACTCTGAGAGTTGGCAAAGTGCATTCGAATCAGGCGAAGCTCAATCGCAAACAGCGCTGGCCGGCCGAGATCGTAAACCCTCTAGCCGAATATCTTTTCCACCCTGAGACGGTCGCGTAACCACAGTTTGGCCAGACTCCACTCGCGCTTCACAGTAGCCACCGAAATCCCCAATTGGGCTGCAATTTCCTCAATGGTAAAGCCCCCAAAGAAGCGAAGCTCCACAACTTGACACTTTCGCGAATCCTCCTTCGTCAGCTCATCCAGTGCTTCTTCCAGCAGTTCCAGGTTTACGTTCCGTTGTTCGAAAACATCAAGCGCCTGATCGAGCGGCAAGCGTACCAGGTTTACACCGCCACGCTTTTGCCGCGTTCGGGCAACCCCATAGCTAATCAAGATCCGCCGCATTGCTCGAGCAGCGAACGCGAATAAGTGCCCCTGATCCTGCAAGGTGAAGTCCTCCGTCTTAAGGATGCGGAGAAAAGCGTCGTGCACCAGGGCGGTGGCCTGAAGCGTATGCCCGGCGCGCTCGTTCTTTAAGAATTCGGCGGCTAGCCGCCGCAGTTCCTCATAGGTCTCCAACGAAACCACCGCGGTTTCTTCGTGCGACCTTTCCGCGGGGGAGACATCGCATGAATCATCCCCAGGCTTACTCATGTCGCCAACTTAACCCAAGCCGGCTCTGAAGCTCAATCAATCTGTTCGGGAAGAAATGAGCCGTTTCGGTCGGATTTGTGGCTTTATGTGTGTGGGGAAAAATTCGTCACTCGAGGCAGTTCCGCCTGCTGGTCCCGGGGGAAGCGATGGGGGCATTCATGGCCATCGGGTCCCCGCTCAGGAAGAGCGTCGCATCGGCGTAATCGTCTTCGACCAGGTGGCTCTTCAGGATATCGCTGGCCCGATCGACGTGCTGAAAATCGCCAACTCGGCAGTGTTAGGAGCACATCCGTGCTACGACGTGGGCTTCTACGGAGTGACCGCGAACACGTTTGCCTGCGATTCCGGCTTAAACACGATCGCCGTGTGCGCTAAATTCGACCTCAAAGACCTGCAGGGACTCGACACTGTAATCATCCCGGGCGGTAGTGGAATGCTTCGCCCGGAAGTTCGGAATGAAGTCGCGGCGTGGTTGCAGAAACACTCTGCTTACCTAAGAAGGATCGTCTGTATTGGAACAGGGATTTACGCTTTGGCAGAAAGTGGGATCGCTGCGGGCAGAAGGCTCACCTCACATTGGCGTCTCGCACCACGCCTCCGGGAACGGTATCCTACGCTGCGAATAGAGCTGGCCGCGTCCTCCCTTCGAGACGGCCCCGTATATACTTGCAGCAGTAGCAGGGCCGCCACTGATCTCGCGTTGTCGTTAGTAGAGGAGGATCTGGGCCGCCACATCGCTCTGGCGGTGTGCCGCGAACTCGTTGTTCCGCTGCGAGCTCTCAATCACAACGAACCTGCCCTACTGGAAGATATCTTTGCGGTTCACTACAGCGAACGTTTGGCTGAACTACCCAGCTGGATCGCGTCGAATCTCAGAGAAGAACTCACGGTCGAATCTCTTGCCCGAAGGACCTGCCTCTGTCCCCGCCACTTTGCGCGTATGTTCAAAGCCGCCTTCCATGTAACACCGGCACGTTTGGTCGAAAGCTTGCGTTTTGCCGAAGCGCACAAGCTTCTCGCCACGAACTTGACCATTGAGCAAGTCGCCGACGCCATCGGCTTTAATAGCGCCGACGCGTTCAGCCGTGCATTTAGCAAACGCTACAAAATGCCCCCGACTTCTTCCCGACGTGGCACCGATGAACGGACGATTTTCTCGCACTCACCCAGCATACAGTGGAGCAGCAAGAGAACCCGCTCTGCCGGCGCCTCTGATAGGCACCAGAAGGATGAAACATTCCGCAAACGCTCGCGGCGTTCTCAAATCCAGTCCCGCGCAGCTTAAGCAATACCGTCGATCTCGAGTTTCAGCAGGATGAAGCAACGGGTGGCAATAATCGGATACGATGGAGTCGCTGCGATCAACATCGCTGGACCCTTGGAAGTCTTTAGTCTGGCCCAGCGTTTCGACGGCTATGAAATACTGACTTTGGCATGCAAGGGGAGAGCTTTTGTCACTGACTCCAATTTAAGGATTACTGCTGACGGGGAATTGTCTGATACGACCGAAGTCGACACTCTCATTATACCGGGAGGGAGCGGAATTTTTGTGGATGAGACGAGAGTGATTATAGCGGAGTGGCTGGCCGAATATGGTCCTCGCGTTCGGCGAGTCGCCTCAATCTGTACCGGCGTGTATGCTTTGGCGGAGAGCGGATTGCTGAAAGGTCGCCGCGTAACAACTCACTGGCAGCGAGCGCGTGATCTTGCGGCGCGGTTTAACGAAGTACGAGTAGAAGAGAGTGCAATCGTGTTACAGGACGGCCGGTTCTATACCTCCGCGGGCGCCACTGCGGGCATCGACCTCGCTCTCCATTTGATAACAGAGGATTGTGGGAAAGAAGCCGCGCGTGAGATAGCGCAGGTATTACTTGTTTATCTCAGGCGGGACGGCGGCCAGGAACAGTACTCCGTCCCCATGGATTTTCGAGAAACGGCAACTGTCGTGCGCGCTGAGCTTAATGGCGATGGTATGAGCAAGCTGGCGCGCTGGATTGGCTCTAATCTCGAGCGGAAGCTGGATGTCGAAACTCTTGCCCGCCGCGTGCTGCTGACCAAATGGGAGTTTGCCGAGCTTTTCAAAGAAAACTTTGGAACAACGCCGGCGCTATTTATTAAGAACGCACGCTTCAATGAGGCACGACGACGGCTTCTCGATGGGATTTCCGCGAGGGAGGTTGCTAAAGCTTTAAAACTTGGAGATCCCAACTACTTCATTCAGGAATTCCGCAGGCGTTTCGGGGCCTTGCCCGATGAATATCAACGCCGGTTCGGAGAGGTTGGCGTGGACGAGAGCACCGAGGAAGACTTACAGCGCGAAGAGGATGATTTACCGAACCGCGGTTCGGCATCTTCTCGAATTAACTACCGTCGACCGCAAATTCTCTCCTTCAGTCGCTGCTACCGCGGCAAGCCCCAGCGCGAAGTGAAGCGCTTATATAACGCCAACACATAACGTGGAACAGTCGGCTAATTGCAACTGTGCCCAAGATTGGGTTTGGACGCACGTCCTCGTCCCGCGAGTTGAAACTGTTGTTCATGACCCGCCGACGGCCAATTACGTCTAGAATTTACCAGCGAT
>JBDTXE010000028.1:0-12604 GCA_040006335.1 Verrucomicrobiota bacterium
GCGCACGATAACTCGGACCTCGCGCTCGAGATCGCCCACTTGTTGCTCATCGACGTCGTGGGCTACTCCAAGTTGCCGGTGGAGGAGCAGATCGCGGTGATGCAAAAGCTCAACGCCATCGTGCGGGAAACAGAGTGCTTCAAAGGGGCCAGAGAAGCCGAGAGATTGATTCGTCTCCCAACCGGGGACGGCATGGTTCTCCTCTATTTCGACAGCCCGGAGCAGCCGGTACGCTGCGCGCTGCAGATTACCGAAGCGTTGCGCAAGCAGA
Source organism: Verrucomicrobiota bacterium (assembly GCA_040006335.1). Taxonomy (GTDB): domain Bacteria; phylum Verrucomicrobiota; class Verrucomicrobiia; order Chthoniobacterales; family UBA10450; genus AV69. Next base: position 272 of record JBDTXE010000028.1, read on the forward strand.
GCCAGGTTCCGGTGCGAATGGGAATTCACAGCGGTCCCGTCAGTCGCGTGATGGATGTGAACGAACAGACCAACGTGGCCGGCGCGGGAATTAATGTCGGGCAGCGGATAATGGATTGCGGCGATGCGGGTCACATCCTGCTGTCGCAGCATATCGCGGAGGACTTGATCCAATACCGGCAATGGCAGCCATATTTGCATGAGCTGGGAGAGTGCACGGTCAAGCATGGGCTCAAGCTGCACCTATTTAATTTCTACCGGGACGGAGTCGGCAATGCCTCACTTCCCGAGAAGCTCCGCCATCGGGGGCGATGGCGACGCGCAAATGCCGCAGACATTGTTCGTCCCATCCGAAGGCAGGCGAGTCCGCTGATAGTTGCGGCGGCGGCACTGATGCTGGCAGGACTCATTGCGGCTCTGGGCTTTTTCATTTTTACCCACCAGGGCTTTCTCACGAAGAAGGCAACCTCGCCTAAGGCCATCCCCGAAAAGAGCATCGCGGTGCTCCCGTTCGAGAATCGCAGTGAGAATGAGGCCAACGAATACTTCGCTGCGGGCATTCAGGACGAGATCCTGACCAGGCTCTCCAAGATCGCCGGCCTTACCGTGATTTCGCGGACCTCCACGCAGCAATATAAGAGCGCGCCACAGAACCTTCCGGAGGTCGCGCGCGCGCTCGGCGTTGCTCACATTCTGGAAGGAAGCGTGCAGAAAATCGGTGAAGCGGCGCGAGTGAACGTGCAGCTGATCAAGGCCGAGAATGATTCGCATCTCTGGGCCGAAACGTTCGACCGCAAATTGACTGATATTTTTTCGGTGGAGAGTGAGGTTGCAAAAACGATTGCGGACCAACTCCAGGTGCGTCTGACCGGCCGGGAGAAAGAAGTCCTCGCCGCGATACCGACCACCAATGCAGCGGCCTACGACGCCTACCTGCGCGGGCTGGCCTATACCCTCAAGGCTGCGACCACTCCCGAAACCACGCTCGGGGCGCAGAAATATTTGCGCGAAGCCGTGCGGTTGGACCCGAAGTTTGCCTTGGCGTGGGCTCTTCTCTCCCAGGTGGACGCGATCAGCCTTTACACGCTCAGTCTGCAACCGACGGCAGAATTGGTGGAGGAGACGCGGCACGCGGCTGAGACCGCGTTTTCACTGGCGCCGAATCTGGGCGAAGCCTGGCTCGCCAAAGGTTACTACGAATTTGCCTGCTTGAAGGAGTATGACAAGGCACTGGAATACTTCGAGGAGGCGCGCAAATTTCTGCCTAACAAAAGCTGGATTCCTCAGGCGTTCGTGACGCGAAGGCAGGGTCACTGGGAGCAAAGCGATAAGTATTTCCAGGAAGCCGAACGTCTCGACCCCCGCAATGTGAGCCTTCTCACGCAGCACGCCCTTTCCTTCGTCCACCGCCGCCGCTTCGACGAGGCGAATCGTATGCTCGAGCAAGTTCTCAATATCGCCCCGGACGACATCGACACGATCGCGCTGCAAGCCGCCATCGCGCAGGGCAGAGGAGATCTGACGGGAGCTTCCGCCCTGCTGGCGCCGTTGCGTCCCACCGCGGAACATGCCTCCATCTTGGAAGTGCAGGCGTATCAATCGATTCTGGAGCGACGCCCTGGGCCGATGATCGCGCGCTTTCAAGAGATCGTGTCGCAGCCCGATCCGGCTCTGGGTTACATCAATGGCGAACTGCGTTTCTGGTTAGGCTGGTTGCAGGAGGTCGGAGGCGACCGCGTCTCCGCCGAGGAGAGTTGGCGCGCGGCGCGCGATGAATTGAAAACCTTTCTAGCGCAACAACCGCAGAGCCTCTTTTTGCTCGATGATCTTGCTCTGACCAGCCTCGGCCTCGCCGAACGTGCGGACGCGTTCGATTTTGCCCGGCACGCCGCGCAGGCGGTGCCTTTGGAAAGTGATGCCGTGAGCGGGCCGCTGCCGGTGGAAATTCTGGCCCGCGTCGCCGCCGGTCTGGGAGAGCCAGACCAGGCGATCGCTAGTTTGCAAATCGTCCTTTCACAGCCGGGCGATAGCGCTCTCGGCCTGAGCGTTCCACTTACGCCCGCACTTCTGCAATTGGACCCGATGTTTGATAAAATACGAAACGATCCTCGGTTCCAAAAACTGGCTTTTCCGGAAAAGGGCGAGTGATCGCTACCTCAAGCGTCCGCGGCAGTCTCTGCTGAGACCAGTTCTTTCGCATCGGTCGCGATGCGTTGCCGGGCCTGCTCCCACATCGCGGTGTGCTGGAAGGAGAAGGCGACGGTCTTGGGCGGCAAATTATCTTTCAGGCGATTTCGAATGACGTTCAGCATTTCCAACGCGTCTTCCCGTTTCTGGTCGACCCGATTCTCCGGCAGCCATGCTTCCAGTCGGCGCAAATCCGACTCTGCCAAGCCTGCGTCGGCCGCGGCGCGAATCAGCTTAGAATAAGTTCGCTCCGGATAAAACAGCGCTTTGCCGATCTCTTCCAGCGCATGGCGCTGTTCCACTGAAAGGATGCCGCGGAGCTCTGCCTGGCGGAGTGTCTGGCGGATATTCACCATTGCCTCAGAGCAGGCAACGAAACCGTTCTCGGGAGGACCATGTGCGACCGCGACTTCATCGTCATCTTCGATCACCCCATCGCGATACCAGCCAAAGATTGTCCCCACGCCCTCCATCCCGAAGGCAGCTAATTCCGCCGCGCGCAATGCTCCCATGCTGGCGCTGCCGAAGACGTGGACTCCATGGCTCATTGCCCAAAGGATTTCTTTGTGTCGCACGGCGGGCGTGGATTGGAAATAGCCATCAATGATTCCAATCACGCGCGGCTGTCGCAAAGCCGCGCGATAGACGTCGCCTTCCGCCGCCGGCGGGAGGTAAGTGGCTTTCATGACCCCAAGGCCCGCTTCGGGCGAGAGAGTGGGCCCAGTGAAGATAAATACGCTCACGCCGTTTGTCTTTCTAGAAAATTGCGCCCGCGGACCCCGGGACTGTATGTGTCCAAGAGCATCGATTCGAGGCCTGGGATGACTACGCGAACCACCGGCAGATCAAACTCCGTCTTGGTTAAATCGCTCACAATGACCTGACGAATCCCGACTCGCCGCAGTCTCTCGAGTTGGTGTTCGATGTCTTCTTCAAACGTGTCTCCTTCCCAATGCGCCACCTGATCGAATCGAACTGTTCCCGCGTTTGTTCGTATCGCTGTCACCAGATCGGGATCGAGCTGGTGATCGTAAGCTTCGCGTCCGAAGTCATCCCGCTGTCCGGAGACGACCGTCAGGCGAGATTGTGCCGCTTCCGTCACGGCGCGAGCAAATGCGATCTCGCGACTGGGATGGCAACCGTAACCGGCCGCAGCAGCGCTGTGCCACATCATTCCTTCATTCGCCGGAACTATGTAACAAACAAATGTCGCCAAGCCGATATCACTGGTCACATCCCAAACCGCCACCGCCATGCCGGCGTCCTGCAATTTCTCCAAAAGCCGCTGAGATGTGGGATCATCCACGCTGCCAAGGTCGAGGCGGCTCGTGCTGATTCTCGCTTTGCCCCGCAATTTCCAGAGGGTGGTGGCATCACGTTCGACGACCTCACAAATGCCATGGCTGATCGCCTCGGCGAGATGGTTTCCGGAAGCAAGGCCATTAGAACTGGCCACAAAGCAACCGTGGCCATGGAAGATCGGGAGCGTGTAATTGGTGTGAACGAGCTCGTATGGCACAAGCAGCTCTTCGTCCTGAAATAGCTCGCGCCCTTCGCACCAAAGAATGTTCAGGTTTGGGTGAAAGGAAGAGGGCGCGGTGCGGGCGAGGGTATCCGGATCTGCCACCTTGAATTTGTAGCGTAACTCCTCGTAGTTCGCGGCTCGCAGCGGCAGGGTGATCGTCTCCGCGTGATACAATTCTGCCGCCTCCATCAAACCGGAGACGCGGGCGCTGGGAAGATCAATGCCTTTGCCTTGCGAGACGGCGACCGAGCGAGAATTGGGCCGGCAAACCATCACCACAGGGATGCCGATGGGATCCAGGCCGGTCACGTTCGCGACGCGCGTGATTCCCATCACCGGCGCCAGCGCCAGCACGCGCGCCAGCGTACGGTCGAGGTCGTGCGCCCGGTGCGTTCCCTTCCGTATGACCTTCGGCGTAGACCCGCCGCTGACGCTCGCTCGAAAGGAGCCGGCGTCTCTCACGACCGACATTGGATTGCCTTACGGCATGAACACTTCCGGGAGGGTAACGTGAATGTTATGAGTGCAGCTCATCTCCGACTGGGCCAACTCCGCGATAATTTTGGTCAGAGTAGTCTCAGTGTCAGTCAGGAACTCTTCAACTTTGACAGCTTCGTTCCCCTCCAGTTTTAGTGGCGGTTTGTCCTCACTCAAGAGGTAGAGGGTTCCGTCTGGTCCGCGGACAAGCGTTTTCACGCCAGGCGCGGCTTTGCTAGGTGCATCATCCATGGCTTTTATTTCCTTCGTTTTGCGCGAATGGTGAAAACTCTTTTATTGTTTCTCTCCATTCCTGCCAATCCTTTTCTTTCGCGATCTCGGCCGAGCACGAAACGGGAATCATTGCAGGAGGCAGGGCAGGCAGCTAGCCTCAACGTACGGGCCTGTAGCTCAGCGGTTAGAGCAGGGGACTCATAATCCCTTGGTCCCTGGTTCGAATCCAGGCGGGCCCATTATTCCATTCCGCATCGGCGCGTTCCGATTTAAACGCAGATGTGCGTCGCGGGTTTACGATCGGTCTTGAAATCCTCTTCATCACGCTCCTCGTGACGGCGACGCGCTGTGCGAACTTTCAGGATGTTTTCGTTGGGCGCGAAATCCATTTCCTCGATGGCGATTGTTACGCGCGGATGACTCGTGCCCGTCTCTGTTTTGAGCACCCCGGCACTATCGTGCGCCACCACGATTTCGAGAATTACCCACAGGGCACTTCGCCGCACACCACCGCCCCGCTTGATTACTTGATCGTTGCGCTCGCCGTGATCCTCTCCGGCATTTCGGCGCAGCCGCTCGACCTGGCGGGAGCGTTCATCGCACCGGTGCTCGCTGTCGCCATGGGAGCGTTCCTCTGTTGGTGGACGCGGCTAATGCAATTGCGCTTTCGATGGGCGGTGTTGCTCCTCTACGCGCTCAGCCCGCTGCTGGCGCACGCCTTCGCGCTGGGCCGTCCCGATCATCAGGCGCTGGCCGTAGCCTTGGTCATGGTGGCGCTCTGTGGGGAATGGCGCCTGATCCGCGGACCTTCGCGGGGTTGGAGCGTGGCGAGTGGCGTATCTTGGGCTCTGGCTTTGTGGGTTTCACTCTACGAGCCGCTGGTGTTGCTGGCGCTCACCCTCCTGTTGCGTCCGGTGAACGGGAGCGTCAGAGGTTGGTGGCGGGAAGATCGACAATGGGGTGCATTTGCCTTCGGCGTCATAGTCCTGTGCGCAGCGCTGATGGAGTGGCGATCTCTCGTTAGTTTTCAGTCCCTTGATCTCGCCGCGCTGCGGCACTGGAGCGGCACCATCGGTGAACTGCGGCCGGTCTCGTGGCGGAGCTTGAGCTGGCTCGAGTGGTGCAGCGGGCTGTTATTGCTTGTTCCATTGCTCTGGTGGCGGCGCGGACGTGGCGAGATCACTTTCCTGCTGCTGCTTCTTCTCGTGACCTTCCTCCTTACCCTTTGGCAGGCACGGTGGAGTTATTTTTTCGCCAGCATCTTCCTTCTCCTTGTTCCCGCGATCTTGCAGTGCTTCCGTCGCACCGCGGTAGGCGTGATCATCTTTCTTCTGGCGCTTTATCCCACCCTCCGGGCCTGGGATCGACGGATCGATGCGGTCGAATCCGGAGCGCGTGAGGAGACGGTCGCTGAAGTGACGGAATTGCACGCTCTTTCAGGGCAGCTGACTGGTCCTTTCCTCGCGCCATGGTGGCAATCACCGGCCTTGAGTTACTGGTCGCGGCAGTCGGGGATAGCCGGCACTTCTCACGAGAGTCTGCCGGGCATCGTGTCGGCGATGCGCTTCTATGCGGCGACGGAAGACTCGGCGGCGTTGGCGATGTGCCAGGAAAGGCAAGTACGATGGGTCGTGAGCTACGATGCGGAGCGCGTTGCGGGCGAAGCGGCCGCTATTCTCGGTTATCCCGTAACAAAAGAGGCGCTCTGTAATCGACTCGATCGAAATCCAACTTCCGTTCCGAATTTTTTAAAACTGCGCAGACAGACGGCGCACTTTAAGCTCTACGAGGTTCTCGATTTTCCGGAAACAATCGCGCCGAAACGGGGAATCAATTGACACCATAATGAGGCGCATCATACTGACACGTGCTGAAAAATTTTATCTCGCAGAGGTCGGTTTCGCCGGCTGCCGAGCGGCCCGTCACGGTGGAGCAGGGAGAGATGCCCGCGGCTTCACCCCAGGAAATCCGAACACCAAACAAACCAACCGATTACCGTAATCCTATGGCAGACCACAACGGCAAGGACGTCCTTTCCAGCGACGTCGAAATCAAAGGCTCAATCAAGTTCCAAAAGGAGCTGCTGATCGACGGCAAAGTCGAGGGCGAGATTCATTCTGACGGTGTTCTCACCATCGGCGAAAACGCCGACATTCGGGGTGAGATCAAAACCAAATCGATCACCGTTTACGGAAAGGTGCAGGGTAACATCACCGTTGGCGAACGCTGCGAACTAAAGTCGCGCTGCACGTTGCAGGGCGATTTGAAGGCCGCGCGTCTGGTCATCGAAGAAGGCGCCACTTTTATCGGTAAATCGGAAGTGACGAGTGCCGCCCCTGGCGCCGCCAACGGCGCGGTTCGCCAGTCCGCCTCGAAGCCGGATACGATGCGTTCCGAGGAGCCGGCGAAGGCAACAGCTTTTAGCAGTCGAGTTTAGCCGGATTTTAAGAACGGCACGTGGCTAAGCCGTCGCCTCTTAAAGTCAGTGTGGAATGTCCACACTGCGGCTTTAAGCAGCAGGAATACGCTGCGGCGAAGAGCACCATGTGCCGGCAGTGCGGCGCGCATTTTTCTCCCAGCATGCCGCGGGAGGAGGCTGGGGCGCCTGCGCCTCGCCGTGGGCTGCCGGAGATCAATCTCGGGAGCAGCGCTGGCGCGCTCCTCAAGCAATTCGATGGTTTGTGGAAGAGTAACCGCACCACCGTGGTCGAATGCCTCGATTGCCACCGCACGCAGGAGGTCAGCGGCGTGGCCACCTCGACCATCTGCCCGCAGTGCAGCGCGCACATCGATCTGCAGGACTACAAGATTGCCACCAGTTTCAGCCGTTCCATTCGCACCACCGGGGAAGTGCACGTCACTTCTCGGGGCGATCTCAACAGCTCGAATGTTTTCTGCCGCAAGGCGTTGATTCAGGGAAAACTCCGCGGCAATCTGCATTGCACGGAAAGCGCGGTAATCGATTGCATCGGCAAAATTCCGGGGCGGGTGGCGGCGCGCGAAGTCACGATTGAACGCAAGGCGCAGGCGCAGTTCTTTCGGCGGTTGCGCGTGACCAACGTGGAAATTCGCGGGCACATGATCGGCGAAATCATCGCGGAAGGTCTCGTGACCATTCGGAAACATGGGACGCTCGACGGCAACGTCACCGCGAAAGCGATCAACGTTGAAAAGGGTGGCCTTTTTACTGGCCAGCTCGTGATCGGACAGGCCGACTTGCATCAGGGAGAATTGCTTCCAGCGGTGGCAGGCGAACCTGCTTCCGATGCGGCCCTTCCGCTGGCGAATCCGGTTCCCGTCGTTTAAGATTCGCCCAATGCTGAAGCTGCGACCGCGCAGTCCCTACGAAAAACTTGGCGGGTTCGTGCACCTGCCGCGCCTGATCGACAAAGCGCGGTTGCACCAGAAGGGGCTGTTGGATGGCTATAACTACAAGACGGTTGGGTTCGATAAGCACCTGCTCGCTTTTCTCAAGCTCGACCCCGATCAGTTCGAGGAAATGGCGAACCGGGTGGACAACGACGCCGAGGTCCTCGGGTGGGTGGAGGCTCACGCAGTGCGGCATTCGCCGGAAGAAATCGAGCATTGGAATCAACAAATGATTTCCCGACACCCGGACACCGCGGCCAAGCGCGCACGCTTCAATCACTTCCTGAAAGAAGCCGGCGGAGAAAGCCGCCAGGACATCAAGACCTACTTCGACCTGATCGAGTTCGACGAAGGGCGTCGCAGATAGGGTGGGCATCCTGCCCGCGGTCAAAGGCATCCTGCTTTTGCGAGGTTTCCGGCAACTCTAAATTCGAAAGGTCGTGGCGGCAGGATGCCGCTACCGGCGGGCGGGACGCCCACCCTACCCGAAAAATGCCTCCTGCTGCACGTATGCCAAAGCGAAAGCGGGAGGCAGGGTGGCGCGCGGGTTACTTGCGATATTTAACGAAAAGTTCGTTCGCCTCGTCCAGCGTCTCCTTGCTCCCGACGTCGAACCATTTTCCGCCCACCTTGATCGTCTTCACTGGCTTGCGTTTATAAAGCCACTGGATGAAACGGCCCGGTTGATCGGGATTATTTCCCGCCGCGACGTAAGTCGGAAAGAGAGAGAGCACCTCCGGTGAATAGTAGTAGAGCGCGATCGCGGTGAGGGTGTTGGTCGGCTTTTGCGGCTTCTCTTCGAAATGCGTGATCATCCCGTCCGCGCTCGTTTCCATGTTGTTGTATTTCTTGATCGCCTCGAGGTCGCCCACGTCGTAAACCGCGACTGCCGCTTCGGTCCCGCGCGCCTGTTGCACAAAATCCACCAGCGATTCACTGAAGAGGTTGTCCCCCGCGATGATGAGGAGGGACTCTTGGCCGATCTGCTCGCGCGCGAGCACGAGATTGACGTCACCAATCGCGCCGAGCTTGTCGTCATCGGTGCTCGATCCGTCGTTGATAATTTTGAAACGAAAATCAGGATGCTCCGCGGCGTAACCTTTGGCCCAGGCCTCGAAATCCTGAGCGAACTTCGAGTTGGTCACGATGTAGATGGTGCCGATCTCCACTCCCTTCAGATTATCGACCACCCAGGCGATCATCGGCTTGCCCGCGACATCGAGCAACGGCTTCGCCTTGTTCAAAGTGAGGGGGTAGAGGCGCGTAGCGTAACCGGCGGCGAGAATCAGCACATTCATCGAGGCGGACTTTATACGGAAGTCGCGCAAGGCGCGAATCGAAGTGTCGCGCTTGCTTACGCGCTGCCTTAGTGGCTCCGGATTGCCGTCATCAGCTTTTCCTGCAGCTCCTTCAGGCGTGGCAGCTGGGTAATCTTTCCACGCGTGTGCCGATCGGTGACGTAGAAAGTGTCGATCGCGGCGCCGCTCTGCGTGACGATGCGCGAGAGGGCAATATCGATTTCGCTCTGGCTGAAACAGCGCAACAGATCGTGCAAGAGTCCGATGCGATCCGGCGCCTGTACTTCGATCAGGGTGAGTTGCGGGTCCGCTTCGTTTTCAATGCTGATCCGCGGTGAGAACTCGAGATCGGCCGCTGCGCGTCGTCTCGCCTCCCTGCGCACCTGAGCGAGCAACGGCTCAAGATCGGGTGGATTGATGTCCAGCGCTTCCCGCAGCGTTTTCTCGATCAATTTCAGATCCCGGGCGTCTTCCACCGGCCGGCCCAGCAGGTCCTGCACGCGAAACACATCGAGCGCGACGTTGTCGCCGCGCGTGTAGATGTCTGCGCTCAGGATATTGAGTGGCACAAGAGAAATGGCGCCGGCAATGGTGGAGACCAACTCGTGCCGGTCCCAGGTGCAGAGAGTGAGGATGGTGTGGCCGCTGCGTGGCAAGGTTTGCCATTCAATCATTGGGGCGAGCGGCGTCTCGCCGAAGCAGGTTGACTCGTAGAACCTGCGTACGAGTTCGACGTGTCGCACAATTTCGTCCGCGCCAAACACGTGGAAATAGTTTTCCGGCATCGACTCAAAATGCGCTTCTACTTCCTCGGCGTAATCAGGTCCGAGCTCTGTTTTGACTTCCGCCTCGCGCACCGCGCGCGCCATTCTCATTTTTTCGTCAAAGGCGTGGCGGTCGGCGAGGTATTGGGAGGTGCGGTGGTACAACTGCCAGACGAGCGTCTCCTTCCAATCACTCCACGACTCGTCGCTCGTGCCCTGGCCGTCAGCCAGGGTCAGCAGCATGAGCGCATCGAGGTTCGGCTGGTCTTTTACGATGCCCGCGAATTCCGCGACGGTGCGGGGATCATCGATGTTGCGCCGCTGCGCCAGATTCGAAAGCGTGACATGGTGATCCACCAGCCGGATCAGCATCTTGCGCTCATCGGACGAGAGCTGTAACCGTCGCGCCACGCGCTGGGCGAAGAGCGCGCTTGCTTCGGAGTGCGGCCGCGCTCCCACTCCTTTGCCGGTATCGTGCATCAGTAGCGCCAGATAGAGAACGAAGGGATCGCGCAACCGGTTGAAAAGCTCGCGATAGTTGAGCAGGCGTTGCTCAGTGGTGGCGGCGAGAGCATCAAGTTTGTCGATGCAAACCAGAGTGTGTTCGTCGGCGGTATAGCGATGGAAAAACTCGTGCTGCACCAGGCAGGTCAGCTGCCCAAATTCCGGGAGATATTGGCCGAGAAAATCGACTTCATGCATGTGCCGCAGCGCGTGTCCCACTTCGCCTTTGCGTGAGAGGACCCGTCGGAAAATTTCCCGCGCCGCTTTCCCGTAGCGAAACTCCCAGTCCACCGCGCCCACGTTCCGACCAAAGGAATCGGCCAGTTCCGGCGCCGGCTCCAGATGCTTTTCCTGCATCACCTCAATCGCGCGCATCATCGCGATCGGATTCCTGGCGAAAAGATCGCGCTCGCCCAAATCCAGCTGACCATCGCGGATGATAAAGTCTTCGTACTTTTGCTCGGACGCCTTTGCTCGCGGCAAAAAGGAAAAAAGAGAGCGCGTCTTGGCCGAAGAATAACCGCTGGCGAACTGCTGAGTAATTCGTTCCGAGACGCGGAAAATGTTCCGCATGTGAGCGTAAACATCTTTCATCAGCGCTTCGCTGCTCAGGACGCCGCGCGAGGCCGGATACTTCAGCCGCTGCGCCAGCGCTTCCTGCATGCCGAGATGCAACACCTCCGTCGCGCGCTCGTTCAGATAGTGCAGCTCCGTCCGGACACGGAGCAGGAAATCGTGCGCCGCTTCGATCCGGCGGCGGTCGGATTCGCTCAACCAATCCTTCGCCACCAATTGGTTGGTGGTGAGTTCGCCTTCGTGGAAAAAAGTAATCCAGAGCAGGTTTTGATAATCGCGCAGTCCACCGCACCCGGACTTCAGATTTGGTTCCTGCAGGTAAACACTGTTGGCGAACTTGGTGTGGCGCGCCTGTTGATCGCGCATCCGCATCTCGATGTATTCGCGCTCGTGACCCTCGACGCAGCGCTTGCGGAACTGCGCCCGAAAGTTGTCTTCCAACGCGCCATCGCCGGTGACGCAACGCGATTCCAGCATCGCCGTCTTGGTAACGAGATCGGCGTTGGCTGCTTCCAACGCCTGCGGAATGGTGCGGGTGGAGTGCCCCACCTTGAAACCGATGTCCCACAGAAAATAAAGAACCTGCTCGATCGTTTGCGCGGTTTCCGCAGCGACCTCCTTGCCTCGGCCGGCATGCAGGAACATCACATCCACATCGCTGAACGGATTTAGCTCCCGTCGGCCATAACCGCCAAGAGCGATGAGGGCGAGCGGCGTTTTGCCGTTTCCGCTGACAGTTTGAGCCGCGGCAAAAACGTGTCGCAAGAGCACATCGATCACATCCACGCGATGCGCGCAGACTTCCCGACCGCCGCCGCCGGCTTGCTGGCGCAACCGCAAACGATGTTCCTCGATTTTGAGGAACTTCCGATAAACCGGCAGGACTTCGGTCGGCTTCTGCGCGCCGGCCGAAGCGAGCTGTCGTTCCGCATGAGCGAGGATGGGTTCGAGATGGCGAGACATGGCCGAGAAGGGTGAGCGGATTTCAGTCAGCTTCTCTCATTCCACGCCCAGCTTACACCGGCAAGACGCTGCGCGTTACTGCCTTGATTGTTTGTGCCTCCGCTGAATGGAAGCTCTCAGTTCTGCCGCGCCAGGACTATCTGCACGCCTCGCGTTGAGAAAAACGCTGAGAAAAATCTTGTGCAGTCAGCCATTAAAAGTGGAACAGAAAGTCGATGCGGCGATCGGTCTCGGGTAGGGTGGGCGTCTCGCCCGCCGGTGCCGGCGTCTCGCCGGCACGATCTTTTGCCGCTTGGTGAAAGGGCGCCAGACAAGATGCCTTGCTCGGCGGGCGAAACGCCCACCCTGCCCGGAACAATCGCCGGGCGATCACTAGGCAGCATCAGAAATGGAAGACAGACTGCTCTCGGTTCTTATTTTCGGCGGGTTGGCCCGCC
>JBDTXE010000029.1:0-12388 GCA_040006335.1 Verrucomicrobiota bacterium
TGACACTTTTAACGCACAATCTTGCGCGTGAGCGTTCTGAGCAGCGCCGGCTGAAAACGCGCCAGTTCGAGAATGCTGGAGCCAATGACGGGTGAGACGACGGCCGCGCGAGTCAGCGCGTTGATCCAAAGACGTCCCCGATAGAGCGCGGCATGGGCGTCCGCGTAATGGCGCGCGCCGGCGACCGGTTCGCCGCGAAGCATGTCTTGCGCGCATTCCGCCGCGAGCTCACCGGAGCGCATCGCATAATAGATTCCTTCGCCGGTGAACGGCTCGACCACGCGCGCGACGTCGCCTGCCAGGAGCAAATTTTGCTGCGCGGGCGCGAGCGTAGCGCGCGCTAGAGGTGTGATCGTCCGCCACTTTTGCGCAGGAGGAAGGTGAAACGCATTGGCCGCCCAGGCCTGCAACTCGCTGATGTCCTTTGCCCGGCCCACGAGACACAGATTCAATTCGCTCTCACTCACAGGCGCCTGCCCGGAGTAACCCTGCGGCCGCCACTGCAGCACTACCCGCCGGCCAAACGCAGGCGGCAGCGGGATATGAGCCTGCAGAGCGACGCGTTCACGGCTGCCATGGTGGAGCAATCCCAAAAGTCGCGCCACGGTAGAGTTACGGCCGTCGGCCGCGACCAGCAGACGAGCACATACTTCCGCCCCGGTGCCAGATTTGATCATCCAATACTCGTTAGTCCGGCGGACGTGCGTGACCGTAACTTCCTCCTGCACCTCGGAACCGGCGGCGGCGGCTTTTTCGAGGAGAAGGGCGTCGAGAATACTGCGCTTGATTGCAATCTCGGCCTTGGGCGGGAGGGGAACGACCACGCGTTTCCCTCTCAGGCTGACGAACTCCACCGCTTCAAGCGCCGCATGGGTCGAAGTCCGGACACGCTCCTCCAAGCCCAGCCGGCGCAGAATCGGCCAGCATTCCGGGTTTAGGCAATCGCCGCAGACCTTCTCGCGCGGAAACTTCGCCCGTTCCAGCACCACCACGTCCAGTCCGGCGGCCGCGGCGAAGGCCGCGCAGGTCGCGCCGGCCGGGCCCCCGCCGACAATGGCCAAATCGCGCACGGCTTTAGCCACAAGTTTTCCTGTCTGCTGTTCGCGGGTAAATTGACTGCGCATGCCCGGACGCGAGAAACCCGATCTCAATAAAAAAGTCCATGAGGTGCCGCATAAACCCGGCGTCTACCTGATGCGCGATCGTTTCAACCGGGTCATCTACGTCGGCAAAGCACGCGATCTGCGCAAGCGGGTGGGCTCTTATTTCATGCCCTCGAAGATGGCGCAGGCGGACCTGAAAACGCGCGCCATGCTCGATGCCGTCTGGGATTTTGAGATCCACACCGTGCAGAGTGAACCTGAATCGCTGCTTCTGGAAGGCAAGCTGATCAAAGAATATCGGCCGCGTTATAATATTTCCTTCCGGGACGATAAACGCTTCCTCGTGGTGAAAGTGGACCAGACCGAAGATTGGCCCCGCTTCCGGCTGGCGCGTTTCAAGAAAGATGATGGGGCGCGGTACTTTGGGCCCTACGCTCATGCCGGCGCCCTGCGGCAGACGCTCAATTTCATGCGCAAAAAATTTGGCGTCCTGACCTTCGGGCGCGGCTCGCCGACGGAACGAGAGTTAAAATCGTCCACTTATCAGGTGCCGATGAAGCTGGGGGACATTACCGCCGCGGTCTATCGCGAACGTGTCGCCCTGGCATGCGATTTTCTCGAGGGGCATTCCCGTGAATTGATCAAGGCGTTGGAGGACGAAATGCGGCGCACGGCGGAGAAGCTCGACTTCGAGAAGGCAGCGGAGTTGCGCAACATGCTGGAAGACCTGCGGCGAACGACGAAACCGATGCGGCGCTTCACGCGTGGGGCGCTGCCGAGCACGGTCGATCCGGAGTGGGATGTGCGCGCGCTCGCGGATGCGCTGCAGTTGCCCGAGCGACCGCAAGTGATGGAGTGCTTCGACATTTCCAATATCAGCACCACGCATGTCGTGGCCTCGATGGTCTGTTTCCGCGACGGCGTTCCAGACAAGAATTTCTATCGCCGTTATCGCATTCGGACGGTGGAAGGGCAGGACGATTTTGCGAGCATGGCCGAAGTGGTCCGGCGGCGGTATTCGCGGGTGTTGCTGGAAGCGCGCGACGGGAACGAAAATGCAGCGGAATTCTCGCAGGAAAATGCGACCGACGCAGTGGCACGGATCGCCGCCGAGAAGAAGGTAGAGGGTGATCGTGTTCCGCCATCCGGAACGGAGATTGGCGGCTTGAAAGCCAACGAGGAATTTCCTCGCCGTGCCGCGACTTCGCGGTCTGACAGCTTTGTCGCGGTGAGATTACCGGACCTGATCATCGTCGATGGCGGCAAAGGTCAGCTTTCATCGGCCTGCCGCGAGTTGCAGCGGCTGGGCTTACACGAACTGCCGATCATCGGCCTCGCGAAAGAGCACGAAGAAATCTATCGGCCAGGTCGGGCGCTGCCGTTGCGATTGCCGGAAGACTCGGGTGCGCTGCGTTTGCTTCAGCGCATTCGCGACGAAGCGCACCGCTTCGCCAACACCTACCATCAGCTGCTGATGAAAAAGCGGATTGGCGAGAGTCTTTTGGACGACTGTCCCGGGGTGAGCCAGAACCGAAAAAATCTGTTGCTGCGAAAGTTTGGCTCGGTGAATCGTCTTCGCAAAGCCAGCGTGGAGGAGATCGCCTCTGCTGAAGGGATCGGCCGGAAGCTGGCCGAAGATGTGCATCGCTTCTTGCAGCAGCACTGAATCCCTCGAAGGTTCCCGCTTCGCTCAGCATGATTCGCCTCTCGTTTTGTTGCCTCGCCACGGCGACTTTTTTGTTCGCTTTTAACGGCGCGCGCGCGCAGGAGCCAGCAGTGTCACCGGACGCTTCGCCGGCCACCACGGTGGACGAGGACATCATTCCGACTTTTGAAACGCAGAAGCAGGCGCGCCCCTATGTGCTCGATATTCCGGCGCCGCGTGGACAAATCCTCGATCGCAACGGCGCGCCGCTCGCGCAAAACAAAATCAGTTACAACCTCGCGCTGAATTTTCCGACGCCGCTGGACTTTAGTGATGCGCAGGCGGTCGAGTTCGCCAATCGACAGATCGCCGCCGCGGCCAAGCTCGTGGCCCGGCCTATTCGGATCGGAGAAGACCCGATCCTGCGGCATTATCACAACCGGGGCATCCTCCCTTTCGACATCGCCCAGAATCTTTCGGACAAGGAATACGACGCGGCCAAAGCAAAACTACCGCCGGAACTGACGCTGCGCGGAATATACCTGCGCGTTTACCCACAGGGCAAAGTGGGTGGACAGATCGTGGGATACGTCGGGCGGACCGGACGATCGGCCGACGGCATTATCGATAACCACGAGACGATCTGGCCGGAGACGGAGGGTCGCGAAGGTTTGGAGCAGACCTTTAATGCGATGCTGAACGGAAAGCACGGCACCCTGAAGCTAACTTTTGACAAGGAGGGAAGGAAAACTTCCGAGAAAATCGTGTCGCCCCCGATCCCTGGTCACAATGTCGTGACGACGATCGACCTGCGCCTGCAGGAGATGGCGGAGAAAGCGCTCGCGGGCAAGGCGAAGCGGGGCGCCATCGTGATTATGGATCCGAATAACGGCGACATTCTCGCGCTCGCTTCCTGGCCAAACTACGATCCGAATTTATTCGTCCCCTCGATCTCGGCGGAAAAATTCAAAACGTTGCAGGATGATCCTGACATCCCGCTGCTGCCACGAGCTTTCCGTTCCTCTTATCCGCCGGGCTCGACTTTCAAAGTCGCGGTCGGTATCGCCGCGCTGGAGAGCGGCGCGGTCACTTCGAGCGAGGAATTTCAATGTACGCCCGCGCTGCAGATCGGAAACGTGATCTTCCACAACTGGAAGAAAGCTGACCGGGGATCGCTCAATTTCATCCAGGCGCTGACGGAGTCGTGCGATACCTGGTTTTATCAGGTCGGAATCAAGACCGGAGCGGGTCCGATTATTGAATGGGCGCAACGGCTTGGTTTTGGGGCGAAGTGCGGAATACCGATTCGCGGAGAAGTCGATGGGCGGGTGCCGAACGATCAATACATGAAGGCGACGCACGGTCGGAAAATTCTGAACGGCGATATCGCCAACCTTTCGATTGGGCAAGGGGATACGCAGGTGACGCCGCTGCAGATGGCGCAGTCGATGGCGACAGTGGCCAACGGCGGCACGTTTTACCAAACTCGCCTGGTGCAACAGGTGCAATCCGTCGACGGCGGAATTGTGACGGCTTATAACGTCCGGGCGAAACGGAGCCTGAATTTGTCCGACTCGACTCTCGGACAGCTGCGCACAGGTTTAATCGATGCGGTCAATGGCGGGGCGGGAACGGCTCACGCTGCCAGCCTCGATAACGTCACCATGGCAGGGAAAACCGGGACGGCGCAATGGGGTCCGAAAACGAAGGAGCGCACCGCGGCCTGGTTTGCGGGGTATCTTCCTGCCGACGTTCCGAAATACGCCTTTGCCGCGCTCTACGAGGGTGATGTCGGCAGCAAAGTGCACGGCGGCAGTGCTGCGGCGCCCATGATCGGCCAAATTTTTAAGCAGCTCTACAAGGAGGGAAATGGACATCGCCGTCGCCGGGTGGAGCCGGAGGAAGATCCTGATCAACCAGTGCGAAGGGCCGAGCCCTCGAACGACGATGACTCTGACTAGATCTTTGCGAAAAGCCTGCAGGGGCGGTCTGTGACCGCCGAATTCTGGTCGGCACGGCGGTCATAGACCGCCGCTACAGCCCCGAGCCAGTTTCTGAAATTTTCGGTCGTTGCGGATCGCGGGCGGGCGAATTCGCGTGGCCGGCGATCTTTGGGGGAGGTCCTTCGCCGTCTGCGCGGCTCGATGACACGCGGTGCGCGCCTTCGCGAGAGGGTGTCTGGATGATCCGCGCAGGGTTATCTAGGCTGCGGCCACCTCGCGCTGCATCGTGCCTTTGAACTTAGGCTCTTCCGGTTCCTGGCCGAAATTATCGCGGTAGAGTGTTTCGATTCGGGCGATTTCCTCGCCCGACAAAGGCGGAGTTTCCGGCGCCTGCGCAAACTCGATTAGCTGTTCTTCGTTATAAATGTTTGGTAGCGTGGTGGCGACGAGATCGTCGGCCAACAGCCATTGCAGTGCACTTTGACCGAGGGTGCGATCCGCGCTTTCCAAAAACCGGAGCTGGTCGATTTTTTTGACACCGTTGACCAGCCAGCTGCGGGGACGATGCACGCGGTGGTCGCCGGGCGGAAAGACGGTGTCGGCGGTGTATTTCCCTTCCAGCATGCCGGAGGAATGCGGCACCCGGATCATGAACATGGTGTCCCGTCCGGCGTCGCGCGCGGCCTTGTGCAGCGCCTCGCCGGGATGCTGCTCGAGCAAGTTGTAGATGTGTTGCACGCTGGTGACGTCCCGCTGGCGCAGCGCGTCGATTCCCTCGTACATCCAACCAATCGCCGGGCCGAGGGCGACGCCATAGTAACGGACTTTGCCGGCGCGGCGGAGTTCCTCCAGACTGCGCCACAGCGCATCGTCCTCCGTCTGCTCGAGGCGGATATTGTGCAATTGCAGCAGATCGATTCGATCCGTCTTCAGGCGTTTGAGTGCCGCGTCGGTGGCGCGCACGATCGCTTCCGGCGAAAAATCCTGTGGGATCTCGCGCTGGCCGCGGCCGCGACTGTCGCCATGCTGGACGAAATCATAGCCGACCTTGGTGGCGATCACGATTTCATCGCGATTCCCAGGGAAAGCCTTGGCGATGTATTCTTCGCTCAGGCCGTTGCCGTAGGTGTCGGCGGCATCGAAGAGGGTGACTCCAAGATCGAACGCCTTCCGCATCAGCCCGAGGGCTTCTCCTTCGGTATAATTTCCCCACCACCCGGTGGAAATAGTCCAGAGGCCGAAACCGACCTCGCTCACGGTAAGATCGGTGTTCTTGTAGGTGCGGAAACGCATCCCTGAAATTAACCACGAAGTCCCAAGAGTTCACGGAGAAGAAATTTCATCCCTCTCCTGCGTTCCAGCTTTCTCTGGGCTACATTTTCGACATGAACGGCGGTGGCAATAGGGGGCTTCTCTTGGTTGGTCATGGTTCCACCGTGAATCCGGATTCGAGCGCACCGACCTGGGCGCACGCGGCGGAGATTCGCAAGCGCGGGATTTTTGCCGAAGTGCGCTGCGCGTTTTGGAAAGAGGAGCCGAGTTTGCGCGATGCCCGCTTCTTTTTTGCCGACACGGATATTCGGGAAGTTTGTGTCGTCCCGAATTTTATCAGCGAAGGCTATTTCACCCAGACGGTCATTCCGCGTGAACTGGAATTGGAAGGTCTGATGACAACACGGGAAGGCGGGCAGCAATGGCTCTACGCGGAACCGGTGGGGAATCATCCGCTAATGACGGACCTTTTGCTCGCACGCGCGCGGGAGGTGGCGCCCGACGTTCCAGCGGCGGAGACGGCGCTGGTGATCGTGGCGCATGGGACAGAATTGAACGACAACAGTGCGATCGCGGCGAAGCGTGAAGTCGCGCGCATTCACTCCCGTCAACTTTACGGCTCAGTCTTGAATGCCTACATGGAGGAGGCGCCGCTCATCGCCGACTGGGATAAGTTAACGCCGGAGCCAAATGTCGTGGTCGTCCCCTTTTTTATTTCCGATGGTTTGCATAGTTACGAAGACATTCCGCAGCTGCTTGGGATCGCGCCCGAGACGAAGAATCACGCAGGGAACGGCGAAGAGGTTTTTCGCCGGAACCCCTACCGCATACGCGGACGCAATCTGTATTACGCCAGCGCCCTCGGGACCGATCCGCGATTTGCCGATGCCATCGTTGAGCAGTCGATGAATACGGGTAGCGTGACGCATGCCCGCGCTTAAAACCGCTCCGAAGCCGCGCGCGAAACCAGCGCGCAAGTTGGATATTAAGTGCCGCACCTTGCAGGAGATCGGGGCTACCATCGTGGCTGGCGGCCGTGGACGCGCGGTCCTGCAGGATTTTGCGCGCTTGGTGAAAGAGCGCGGCAAATACCGCTGGGTGGGGATCTATCGGATTTCCCGTCACGAGTTTGTGCTCGACGCCAGCACGAGCGAAACCCCGCCGGCCTACACCCAGTTCCCGGTTTCACAGGGACTCAGTGCGGTCGCGATCGAAACCCGCCGCACCGTCATGGTGCGAGACGTGAGCAAGGATAAACGATTCCTTCCCAATTTCTGGACAACCCGGTCCGAAGTCATTGTCCCAGTGATCGACGACGAGCACGAGAAGGTCGTCGGCGTCATCAACGTCGAGAGCGGGAAGGTGGATGCGTTCGACAAAAGCGATCGCGATTTTCTCGAAGGCGTAGCCCGGCTGGTCTGGCGCGCCTTTCGTTGAGCACCTGGTCGCTCGCCGAGCTGCTAAAACACGGGGCACGCCTCGGCCAGGTGGCGGTAACGTCATCTAACGAAAAGTGGCGACTTACGCACCGGGACGACATCGACGGGAAGGATTTGCGTGAATACGAACCGGGGGAGGCCGCCACGATCGCTCGCTGGGATGACACCGGCAGGTATCGGCCACTGAAGACGGCGCCGAATCTCCGCCACGGCTGGAAGATTGTGGCAGAGCAAGCGGAGGGTGTGCTGGGCGCGATCGAGGCGATTTATCCCGGCCGGATGGCGGTGCTGGAAGCGTTTGCCCGGAATCGCCTGAAGACGACTCCGCTGCGTGAGACTCTCGGCCGGCAAACCGGGATGTATCGCGTGGCCGCCGGGATCTCGGAGGGTCAGATCGACGAACTCATCGGGACCGTCTGCAAATCCCAGGGTGGTTGTCTGCGGACGATTCTTTGGCGGCGCGATGAAAGGGGAACTACTCCCTCCAGTTTGTTGTCGCCGCAAAAGTTCGACCCCAGCTGGGATCAGACTGGTCAGAACGAAATCGCGGCGCCGCTCCTGTGCCAGGAAGCTTGCAACATCGTCGTCGCGGCGGCTCGCTCAGTCGTGAAATCCAAGGGAGACGAGGGGCAAGAAATCGGGAACTAAGTCCGACGCTTTCGGGCTTTGTCCCTTTCCTTTTCTCAAAACTGAAATATTCTCCGCGTTGCGAATATGGCCAAGATTGTAATTATCGACGACGAGCCCGCGATGGTGGAAGTGATCGTGACGCTGTGTCGGGAAAAAGGGCACCAAGTTTATCCTTTTAACTCGGCCCCGAAGGCCGTCGAACAGCTTGATTCCATCCAGCCGCACGTGGTCGTGGCCGATATTCGGATGGAAACGATGACCGGCTTCGATGTCTTGCGCCATGTGCGCGAGAACCACCGTCAGACGGCGGTGATCCTTATTACGGCCTACGCCTCGGTCGAGACGGCGGTTGAGGCGATGAAGATGGGAGCGTACGACTACGTCACCAAACCGTTCAAAATTGACGAACTGCAAATGACGGTGCAGCGGGCGCTCGATTATCAGGCAGCGTTGCGGGAAAACGTCTACCTCCGCAAAGAGCTCAAAAATAAATACAAGATCGAGAACATCATCGGCACGAGCCGTACGATGCAGCAGGTCTACAGCTTGATTAATAAAGTTGCCGACACCGACAGCACGGTGCTCATCATCGGCGAAAGTGGCACGGGCAAGGAGCTGGTTGCGCGCGGGCTGCACTTCAACAGCAACCGGCAGCATCACCCTTTTGTGGCGATCAACTGCAGCGCACTGCCGGAGAACCTGCTCGAGTCCGAACTCTTCGGGCACAAGAAAGGCGCGTTCACCGGCGCGGTGTCGGACAAGCGCGGTCTTTTTGAAGAAGCTAACCTGGGCACTATTTTTCTGGATGAAGTCAACTCCATGGCTCCGCCGTTACAGACGAAGCTTCTCCGTGTCCTGCAGGAGCGCGAGGTGCGGCGGGTGGGTGACAACAAAAGCTCGCCCGTCAACGTGCGGGTGGTGGGGGCAACAAATGAAGCGTTAATGCCTAAACTGAAGGACGGCACTTTCCGGGAGGATCTCTATTATCGTCTCGCCGTTATCCCGATCGAAATTCCGGCGTTGCGCGAACGGTTGGAAGATGTGCCGCTACTGGTGAATCACTTTCTGCAGAAGCAATCCAACTCCAGCGGGGGCGAACCCAAGAAGATCGACCCGAAGGCGGTCGACATCCTTTCGCACTACGATTATCCCGGCAACGTGCGTGAACTCGAGAACGCGATCGAGCGCGCCTGTGCTCTTTGCGAAGAGGACATGATTTTGACGAGCGATCTTCCACCGAATATCGTCGCTGAGGCGCAGGACGGCAAAGCCGAACAGGCACGAGCGGCCATGAGCGTGGGCCAGCCGCTGGATAGTTTCATCCAGCAGCAGGAGCGCGGCTACATCGAAGCCACCCTCGCGCACTGCAGCGGCTCGCGGGAAAAGGCGGCCAATATGCTGGGAATCAGCATGGCGACCCTTTACCGCAAGGTTGAGCCGAAAAAGAATAGCGCCAAGTAACTTGGGGGGACTTTCATTCCCCGAGAGGGAGTTAGCCGCGCTTGCTGAAGATGCGAAGCTGCTCCGCGTCGCTGATAATTTGATCCAGCGCTTCGAGCGTCGCCTGCTGCCGCTTTAGGATCTCCTCGTTAACGGTTTTCAGCTCGATTAGCTGACTCTCGTTAATATTGGATTCCAAGTGGGTCGCTGGCGCGGTGGAAACAGGAGCGGCTGCGGGGACAACAACCGGCGCAGCTGTCTGTGCGCTGGCGAATTGCAGGGTCAGAACCGTCGCCACGAAAAGGGCAAAGTAACGCATCATCGGCCCCCTCTGCTCGCGTAAATCCGAGCCTGCCGAACCGATTCCGCCACAGCCGCGATTTTAGCTTCGATCTTCGCCTGATTGCTGGCCATGGCCGCCTGTTGCGCCTGCAGCTCGCTGATGAGCTGGGCAAGCTGCTTTTCCTTTTCCTCGGCGGTTGTTTGCGCTCTCACGCCGGGGAGGAGCAGGAGGGCAGCGAGAAGCAGAACGGTAGCACCATGCTTCATAGATACGAAACAGAGAGCAATTAACGTTCCTGAAAGCATGAGCAGGCCGCGCGGCGCGGAATCTGCTTGCTGTTCAGACCTCGGGCCTTATCATGCCCGCCCATGGCCCAGGGAATGCATCAATCGCAGAATCTGTCGCTGCAGCAGGTCCTTGCCCCGCAGCTCCAGCAGAGTCTGCTCATTTTACAAGCGCCCCTGCTCGAACTGCGCAATCTCGTGCAGCAGGAAATGGAAACAAATCCGGTGCTGGAGGAATTGGCAACCGATCCGGATGCCCCGGCTCCCGCGGAATCGGCGCAAAGCGACCAGGAATTTAAAGAGGAATTCGATCGCCTGGCGAAGCTCGATGAAGAATGGCGCGATTACATGGCGCAGTCCGCGAGTTACAGCGGGCGGTCCCAGGAAGACGAAGAAAAGCGGCAGTTCTTTTTCGATTCCATCGTCACCCAGGAGACTCTGCAGCAGCACCTCATGTCGCAGCTCAATCAGCAGATGCTCAACGGCGACGACCGAAAGACGGCCGAGCTGATCATCGGCAACATCGACGATAACGGCTTTCTCCAAACCACACCGGAAGAGATGTCGCTCAACACCGGCATGCCGCAGGAAGATTTCGAGCACATTCTGACCCTCATCCAGAGCTTTTACCCGCCGGGCGTAGGAGCACGGGATTTACGCGACTGTCTTCTCATTCAACTGAAGCGCGAAGGTCGGAACGGAAGTCTGGAATATCGGATCATCAGCGATCACATGCAGGACCTGGGCAAGCGCCGCTTTCCCGAAATCGCGCGCCGCATGGGGATCAGCGTGGAGCAGGTGCAGAAGTGCGCGAACAATATTGCGCAGCTCGAACCGCGACCCGGCGCCATCTTTGCCGAAGCGCCGAAAAATTACGTCGTGCCGGACGTGACGGTGGAGAAGATCAACGGCGAGTATCAGATCATTCTCAACGGCGAACAGATCCCGCACCTGCGCATCAGCAACACCTACAAGGACATCATGTCGCAGGATGGAAGCGGGAATGAGGTGAAGGATTACATTCGGGACAAAATCCGCAGCGGCAAGTTTCTCATCAAATCGATTCACCAGCGGCAGCAGACCATTTCCAACATCGCGCATGAGATTGTGAAGCGGCAGCGCGACTTCTTCGACCACGGATCCTCACATCTGAAACCAATGACGATGGTGCAGATCGCGGATATCGTCGGCGTGCATGAGACCACGGTGAGCCGCGCCATTTCCGGCAAATACATGGCGACGCCGCAGGGTGTTTACGAGATGAAATATTTCTTCACCCCCGGATACCAGACTTCCAGTGGTGAATCGATGAGCAACACCAGCGTGAAGGAAGCCATTCTCGGTCTGGTGAAAGACGAATCTGGCAGCGCGCCGCTCAGCGATAAGGAAATTGTCGAGATTCTGAGTAAGCGCGGGATTCCGATCGCCCGCCGGACTGTCGCCAAGTACCGGACAGAGCTGAACATTCTGCCGAGCAACATGCGGCGGCGCTATTAGCCTGCCTGCACGCGACGAGAGCGGAGCTTGCAGAAGTGGGACGGCGCAATCGAGCTTGAGCGGCGGTTGCTTTCGCCCAGAATAAGGCGTGACCCCTTCGTTGCGACAGAGAGTGTTGGCCGAGTGGCGAGGTTTTCCGCAGCGGAAGGAGATGGTCGAGCGCTGGCAATCTTCCGCTGAAGTCATGCCCCGCCTGATGCAGGCACTGGGACTGAAGGAACGCTTGCGGGAAAGTGAAGTCATCGACGCCTGGGCCGGGATCGTGGGCGAATTCATTGCCGCCCACTCCGCGCCGGTGAGCTTGCGCGATGGAGTTCTTTACGTCCGGGTGCTGCAACCAGCATTGCATTACGAACTGGAGCGGATCGCGCGGACGGAGGTCTTGCGGAAGTTAAAGCTGCGCTTCGGCAACAGAACGATCCGGCAGGTGAAATTCCGCGTTGGGTGAGCCAGTGACCGACCAGATCCGCATCCAGGAGCTGGAAGTGCGCGCGCGCGTGGGCGTGCCGGAGTTTGAGCGCGCGGAACTGCAGCGTGTTCTTTGTTCGGTCACGATGATACCGGCGGGCGAAACCGTGCGGGATGATATTGACGCGACAGTCGATTACGCTGCCGTCGCCGCCTTGGTGCGACAGATTGCCGATCGGCACGTCTTCCGCCTGATCGAAACCATGGCGGAAGAAATCGCCACGCAAATTGTCGCGAAGTTCCACCTGCGCTCGGTCACGGTGGAGGTAAGGAAATTTGCCCTTCGCGACGCGGCTTTCGTTTCCGCTCAGGCGACGAAGAGCGGCGATTCCGCCTGACCCGGTTCGCTTTTCCCGCGACCGCGTCTTAATTCTCCGCCGTGCC
>JBDTXE010000030.1:0-12323 GCA_040006335.1 Verrucomicrobiota bacterium
GCTCAGGATGACGGAAGTCAGTTCAGGGCGCGTATTTTTCCCGATTAGCGTTTTGCTTCGATCTCGTCGGCGAGCGCGCCGGCATCGTAGACCTTGCGTAATGCTTCGCTGATGGCAGCCGAATCGACACTGACCGCCCGCGCCTGTTTATCGCTGAAAATGCCGTCGAGGACGAGCGATTGAATGTTGCCGTCAAAAATAATGCCGATGAATTCGTTCGCCTTGTTCACCACCGGACTGCCGCTATTCCCGCCGATGATGTCGGCATCGGAAATGAAGTTCATCGGCGTCTGCAGATTGAGCTGCGCCTTACGATCGAGCCAGCGCTTGGGCAGATCGAACGGAGGCTGGTTATCGTGCGCGGTGGCGCGCTCATACAGGCCCGCCAAATCCGTTAACGGTGCGACGGCATGACCATCTTCCTCGTAGCCGCGCACGGTCCCGTAAGAGAGGCGCAAGGTGAAAGTGGCGTCGGGATAAGTGTTGGTGCCCTGCAGGGCGAAGCGCGCCTTGGCGATGGAGGAATACGCCTGTTGCCTGATTTCATCCTGGGCTTCGAAAGCCTTGCGCGCGGCGCGCGCGGGCCCATCAACCACACGGGCAAGCTCGATCATCGGATCCGCCGCCGCCGACAATGTTGCAGCGTTAGCCGCGTAAAGCTGTTTGCGGAGGGCGACGTCTTTCAGCTTGGTCTCCTTGACCAGTTGATTCGCGCGCTCGCCGGGTGACTTGCCGGCGAGGACTTGTTGCACGAGGGGATCGTTTACCCCAAAACGCGATACCATGTCCGTGAGGGAGTCGGTGAGGTTGAGGATTTCCAGATCATCATAGATCGGTTGCGCGGAAAAAAGTTCCAGCTCGAGCGAGTCCTTGTAACTGTCGCGAAACTCGGGGAAGCGCTCGCCGTTTGGTTTCGGTCTTTCGTCGCCTGCGCGCAGAAGGCGTCGTGCGTAATGAAAGAGAGTACTGTTAAAAGCGCGCGGCGCGCGATAACCCGCGCCCGGTCGATCGCGGACCTGCTCGAAGTAACTATAAATCGGAAAGGTCTTATCGATCTCTTCCTGGGCCGTCTTAATCTGGTCGTAAGCGGCGACCGTGTCTTGCCAGCGAGCATCACCCGTCATCGCGTCAGTCAAAGTTTTCTGACGCTGCTCGATCGCGTGCCAGATCTCAGGGTCGAGCAAAGCAGTCAGATAACCGCCGTAGCGTTTCCGATTGTTTTGCAGGCCGAAAAGATCCTGGCGCGCGCGCCGGGCATTTTCAAAACTGCGCCCAGAGAAAGCGCTCAGGAGCACTTCGCGCCGGCGGTAGAGGTCGAGCAGGGCAGGCACTTCGCTATCGCGCAGCTGGGACAGCCCATCCACCGTCATCTGCCGGTCCGTTTTACCGGGATGGCCGCTAACGAAAGTTAGTTCACCCTCGACCGGGCCCGTGCTGTTCCATTTCAGATAATGTTCCACCTTCGCCGGCTGCCCGTTCTCGTAGGCGCGGAAAATGCAGATATCGAGATCGTAGCGCGGGTATTCAAAATTATCGGGATCACCGCCGTAGAAAGCGATCTGCTGCTCGGGCGCGAAGACCAGCCGCACATCGTCATAGCGCTTGTAACGGTAAAGATGGTAAACGCCGCCCTGATATAACGTGACGACGTCGGACCGCAGCCCGCTCTTCTCCTTCGATTCTTTTTCGATCTGCGCCATCGCGCTGCCCCGCGCCTTACTGGCCTGCTCCGGCGTCATATTGCTTTTGATCGCCGTCTTGACCCGGTCGGTGACATCTTCGATCGACATCAGGACATTGAGTTCGAGGTCGGTCGCCTTCACTTCGTCCGCGTTGCTCTTGGCGTAGAAGCCATCCCGGACGTAATTCTTCTGCTCCGTCGACATTTTCTGCAGAGTGTCGAGGCCAACGTGGTGATTGGTGATGGCCAGGCCGTCAGGCGAAATAAACGAACCGCTTCCGCCGGAATTGAAACGCACACTCGATTTTTGCAGATGCTCCAGCCACTGCGGCGTGGGCTGGAACTGATATTTTTCCTTTAGCTGTTTCAGCGGCGGATTGTTGAATAACCACATCCCCTCATCGGCGAAGGCGAGGGTCGTCATGACGAAAAGAGCAAACGAGACCAGCAATCGAAAACGCATCGCGCATCTTACGCGCGGAATCGCCGGCGACCAACCGGGCGGAGTGAAAAAGCCCTCGCTCTAATATATAGAAGCGGATGCCACTCACCCTTCACGCCAGCAACCGCCTGGAAGAGCTGGCGCGTGAGCTGGCGGAAATACTCGGGGAGCCGCTGGCGAGTCCGTTCACGCCGGAAATCGTGGTGGTGCCGGGGAATGGCGTGCGTCACTGGTTGACGCAACAGCTCGCGGTCGCACATGGCGTGTGCGCGAACGTTCAGTTTCCTTTTCCGCACAATTTCTTCGTTGACCTGCTGAGGGAGGTTTTCCCGCAGATGAAGCGGAGCCAGGTTTTCGAGACGGAGCCGATGGCGTGGCGGATTTGGCAGGCGTTGCCGAAACTTGCGCGCGAGCCCGCGTTCACCCCGGTGCGTCGATACCTGGAAGGCGAGCGCGCCGATTTACGCGGCTATGAATTGTCGCGCCGCGTTGCGCATATTTTCTCGCAATACCTCGTTTTTCGTCCTGAAAAAATCATGGCTTGGGATGCGGGGGAGGGGAAGGACTGGCAGGCAACCCTCTGGCGCGAGGTGCAGCGGGTCGCCCCAGGCGAGCACGCGGCCGCGCTCAGCGAAAAACTTAAGCAAGCCTTGCGCACGAATGCCAGGGCGCCGGAGCGCGTCGCTATCTTCGGTCTGGCGACGCTCCCTCCTTCTTCTCTTTCTCTTTTGCAAACGCTCGCCCTGGGTTCTGCCGTCCATCTTTTCGTGCTGGAGCCCACGCCAGAGTGGACAGGTGACGTCCGCACTCGCCGGGAACAAACGCGCTCGCGGCAACTCGATCTTTTTGACGAGAGCGAGCCAGCTTTTCCGGAGATCACGAATCCTTTGCTCACGGAAAACACGCGGGTCAGCCGCGACTTCCTGAATTTGCTGTGGGAGATCGATGGGCTCGACGACCGAAGGCATTTCGTCCGCCCGGAGAACGACACCATGTTGCACTGCGTCCAGCGCGATCTCTTTGAGCTGCGCGATGGCGCGCCGATTAAGAACGGCAAAGTCGAAGCCGATGACGCGTCGGTGCAAATTCATTCGTGTCACAGCGTCACTCGGGAGCTCGAAGTTTTGCGCGATCAATTGCTCAACCTTTTCGAGAAAGATCGCGCGCTCAAGCCCGGTGAGATTGTCGTGCTCGTGCCGAAGATGGCCGACTACGCTCCGTTCATTGATGCTGTCTTCGGCGTTGCGGAAAATGCCGCGCAGCGAATTCCCTACACCATCGCCGATCGACGCGCGCGCGCGCGCAGCGGCGCGGTCGACACCTTCCTTCGCATCCTTGAGCTCATGCCTTCACGCTTCGGCGCGACCGACGTCTTCGCGGTGCTCGAATCCCCCGCCTTGCAGCGCCGCTTTCAATTACGCGATCTCCCGCGCCTGCAACGCTGGACGGAAAAGAGCGGCATCCGCTGGGGAATCGACAGCGGCCATCGCGCGCGTTTTGGCTTGCCCGCGCTCGCCCACAACAGCTGGCGCGCCGGCCTCGAACGGATGTTGCTCGGTTACGCGATGCCGCCGGAGGCTCGCGATTTGGTCGGTGGCATCTTGCCGTTCGACGAAATCGAAGGCGAAGGCGCCGAACTCCTGGGAAACTTTGTCGATTGCCTCGAGACGATGTTTGCCCGCGCCGCGGATTTCGCGATCGCGCGCTCACTCCAGGCCTGGAGTAGCGATCTGCGAAGCGCCGTCGATCAATTTCTCGATCCCGACGAACTCGGTCAGATCGAGCTGACGCAACTGCGCAACGCGCTCGAGAAACTAAGCGAGGTCGCGGTCGTTTCCGAAAACGACGAACCGGTCTCGCTCGAGATTGCGAAATTGCAGCTCGAAAATCTCCTGCCGGAATCGACCAGCGGTTTTCTCGCCGGTGCCGTCACCTTTAGCGCGTTGAAGCCTCTCGTCCCCGCGAAGGTGATTTGTTTGCTCGGCTTGAATGACACCGCGTTTCCGCGACGCCAGGAGACGCTCGAGTTCGATCTTATTTTGCAACAGCCGCGCCGCGGCGATCGCAATCGACGCGATGATGATCGCGCGCTTTTTCTGGAAGCGCTGCTGTCGTCGCGCGATGTGCTCTACGTCAGCTTTGTCGGGCAGTCCCTGCGCGATAACAAAGCGTTGCCGCCGAGCGTGGTGGTGAGCGAGTTGATCGATTATCTCGCGCGGCGCTTCGAGCGGGACGCGAAAACAATTCCGATTGAGAACTCGCTCCAGGCCTTTAGCGCGAGAAATTTTGGCCGCGGCGATGATCCGCGACGATTCAGTTTCTCAGAGGAGAATGCCGCTGCCGGCCAGATCGCTGCCGCCGCGCGCGCAGAAGCGGCGCCGTTCGTCGGACAACCCCTCCCGGATTTACCGGAAGAGTGGAGAGAGGTCGCGCTGACAGATCTCGTTAATTTCTTCGAATGTCCTTCGCGGTTTTTTCTGCAGCGCCGCCTCAAACTCGATCTGCCGCGGGATCGCGATGCCCTGGAGGATCGCGAACCGTTTGATTTGCATCCGCTCGACCGCTGGCGGGTTGGCCAGGAATTGCTCGACGACGTCCTGAGTGGTCGCGACCCGGGGGAGTCGTTCTCTCGCGCGCGTGCCCAGGGCGTTTTACCGGCGGGCGGTGCGGGAGAACTTTTGTTCGATGAGGTGTGCGAAGAAGCCCGGGCCTTTGCCGAAACGATCCGGTTGCGTCTGGACGAACCGTTGACGCCGCCACGGGATTTTCGCACGGAGATTGGAAAGTTTGTCATTCACGGGCGATTCGATTCTCTCCGCGGTGAAATGCTCGTCCGCTATCGTCTCGCGAAATTCAAGGCGAAGGATTTCGTCCGCATCTGGCTGGAACATCTGCTTCTCAATCTGGAAAAGCCGTCGGTAGCTCTGCTCTTCGGAAAGGCGAAAAACGACGTGCAAGGCTATCGGTTCGAGCCGGTGGCGGACGCCCGAGCGCGACTCGAAAACCTGCTGGGATATTTCGAGCAAGGCATGCGTGCTCCGCTGCCGCTTTTCCCGCGATCGTCGTGGGCCCTGGCGGAAAGTCTTCGCCATCCGCCAGCCCGGAGATCGAGCAAGCAGCCTGGCTTGGCGGAATGGCACGGGAGCGAAGGCGAGGATAGCCGCGGCGAGAAACATGAAGCGCATATCGAGCTCGCCTTTCGCAATGTGCTTCAGCCGCTCGATGACACCTGGAAGAAATGCGCGAAAGAAATATACCTCCCGATTTTGCGGGCGCGGCAGCCGTTATGAAGGACGAGTTTAATGCCGCCAGCACGCCGCTCGAAGACGGCTTTACCATGATCGAGGCGAGCGCCGGCACCGGAAAGACGACGACGATTTCGACCATCGTTCTGCGGCTCCTGCTCGAGGGCGCGCAACCGATCGAGAAAATTCTCATCGCGACCTACACCGAGCTGGCGACAGCGGAATTACGCGGCCGTATTCGCGAGATCATCCAGGATGCCCTGGGCGCGTTGCGCGGCGGCGAGGCGAAGGCGCCTTATGTGGCTGAGATCATCGCGCAGGTCGAGAAGCGCGATGAAGCGATCGCTCGTCTGGAGATCGCGCTGCGGAATTTCGATCTCGCCGCGATTTTCACCATCCACGGCTTCTGCGCGCGCGTGCTTTCGGAACGCGCCTTTGAAAGCGGTGCGTTCTTTGATCTTGAGCTAACGACTGACCAGTCGCGCTTGGTCGCGGAGATCGCCGACGATTTCTGGCGCACAAATTTTTCCGAAGCCGACCCGACCATGGCCAGCGCGTTGCGAAAAACGCTTTCCCTCAAAAAATTAACGGAATTGCTCTTGGAGCTAACGACGAACCCGCGGCTGAAAATAATCCCGCCGGCGGAAGATTGCGATCTTCTGATTGCGCGACTGAGAGACAAAAATGCGGAGCGGGAGGGGATTGCGGAACGACTGGCGCTCGCGTTGCAGGTGAAATTTTCCGAATGGGCGAAGCGAGAACTGCTCGTCCGCAAAGCAGCGCGAGGAATCCAGAGCTTCGACGATTTGCTCACCCGCCTGGATGAGGCGCTCAGTAGCGAACGCGGCCGGGCCTTGTGCGCGCGCCTGCGCGAGGCCTACCCGGTCGCGCTGATCGATGAGTTTCAAGACACTGACCCAGTCCAGTATTCCATCCTCCGACAAATCTACGGCGAGAGCGACGCGCAGGTCTTTCTGATTGGGGATCCGAAACAGGCGATCTACGGCTTTCGCGGCGCGGATGTGTTCTCCTATCTCGCGGCGGCCAAGATTGCGCGGCGGCAGTACACCCTCGGCCGGAACTGGCGCTCAGAAGAAAAGCTGGTCGATGGGGTGAGCGCGCTTTTTCAACAACGCCAGGACGCGTTCGTGATCGAGGCGATCGATTTCCCCAAGGTGCGGGGGGAGGATAAAGATGAAGTTTTCACGCAAGAGGGGCGGCGCGACCCGCCGTTGCGCTGGTGGATCGCGCGTGGCGAAGAGCGTGCGTCGATCGAGCGGCGCGTGGCGCAGGAGATTGCGCGTTTGCTCTCGGGCGGCACGCAGATTGGCGAAGGCAAACTCGCCCCGCGCGACATCGTCCTTCTGATCAATGCCAATAGTCAGGCGGCGCCGTTGCAGCGCGAGCTGGCGCGGTTTCGCTTGCCGACCGTCGTTTATACGACGGCAAGTGTGTTCAAGTCGCGCGAAGCGGCGGAGTTGCTGCGCGTCATGCGGGCGATCGCGCAACCAGGCTCGGCCAAGCTGGTGCGCTCGGCCCTCGCGACCGAAATGCTCGGATTTTCGGCGAGCGACCTGGACAAGTTGCGTGAGGACGAGCTGGCGTGGGAAGGATGGCTAAATCGCTTCGCGGACTATCATCTGCAGTGGCGGGACGGCAGTTTCATCGCGATGATGCGCGCCTTTCTCGCGCAGGAAAAAGTTCGGCAACGTTTGCTCGTGCTGACGGATGGAGAACGTCGCCTCACGAATGTTCTGCACCTTCTGGAACTGCTTCATCTGGCGTGCGCCGAAAACCGTTTCGGCTTGGAGGGACTAACGACCTGGCTGCGCCGGCAGACGAGCGTGTCAGAACCGCGCGAAGAGTACGAGCTGCGCCTCGAAAGTGATGAGGATGCCCTGCGCATCGTTACGATTCACAAGAGCAAAGGATTGGAATACGGCGTTACTTTTTATCCATACGCGCGACGCGAGCCGTGGGCCGGCGACAATCGTGTAATATTTCACGAGGAGGGCGATCTCGTCCTCGATCTGGCAAAGGCTGAGGAGTCTAGACAAGAGTGGCACCGCGAGAAACTCGCGGAAGCGGTGCGGCAAGTTTATGTCGGCCTGACGCGCGCGCGGCATCGCAGCTACGTCGTCTGGCGTGATAGTTCCAAGCCAACGAAATCAGCGCTCGCGTGGATGCTGGAGAAGACTCCTTTCGACGTTTTCAAAGGTGCGAAAGATACGGTGGCGAAGCTCGAGGAAGTGTTCGCGAAGAGCGCTGCCGTGGCGGTCGAAGAAATGCCGGCTTTGGCCAACGTTGCTCCGCCGCAAATCTTTACTGCGCCCGAACAATTTTCCGCGAGGAAGTTTAGCGGCGAGATTGATCGCAGCTGGGGGCTTTACAGTTTCAGCGGCCTGGCCAAAGCGTCGACGACTGAGCCGGAGACTCCGGATTACGACACGACGGAAACGCCGTTGGAAACGGAGCCGCTTTTACCGGCGCAGGGAATTCACAGTTTTCCCGGCGGGACGCGGGCCGGAACCTGTCTGCATAAAATCCTGGAGCAGGTTGATTTTCAAAATCCGGGAGAGTTGCCCGGCATCGTTGCCGCGCAGCTGGAAAAATTCCAATTGTCGGAGCATCGCGATCTCATCGCGCGCACGATGGCGCAATTGCTCGATACGCCGCTGGCCGGTTTTTCGCTGCGGGAAATCGCGGGGCGTTTGCCGGAGCTGGAATTTACCTTTCCGATCACGGGACTGACCGCCCCGCGACTACAGGAAATCTTCGGTCACGGTCTGCCCGCGAAAATTGGAACGCTGCAATTTCAACTCGCGAACGGTTTCATGAAGGGATTCATCGACCTTTTCTTCGAACACGAAGGGAAGTTTTATTTTGCGGACTGGAAATCGAATTGGCTCGGCCCGGATGATTCGTTTTATCGCGCGGACAATCTTGCGGCGGCGATGACGGCAAATTTTTATTGGCTGCAGTTGAGTATCTACGCGGTGGCGCTCCACCGATTCCTGCAAAAACGCGTCCGCGATTATTCCTACGAGAAGAATTTCGGGGGAGCCTTTTACGTTTTCCTGCGCGGGCTGGAAAGCGAGACTCGCGGGATTTTGGCGTGGCGTCCGCCGCTAAATTTTATCGAGGCCCTCGACGGTCTTTTTTATGGAAAAGCCTGAACGGCACGCGATCGATCGCCATTTTGCCGCTTTGCTCGGCCGACTCGAGCCGTCATCAGATTTGCGTCTCGCGGCAGAGCTGGTGAGTCGGTTGCGGGCGGAGGGCCACGTTTGTCTGCCGTTGCGCGAGGTGAATGCGGAAATATTGCAGCGCGCTGGAATTACGGCACCCCTACCGAAGACAGCGGGATGGATTAAAACATTGCGCGCCTCCAAACTGGTTGGTGGTGCGGACGGTGCCACGCCGCTAGTGCTCGACGGAAGTGATCGGCTGTATTTGCGGCGTTATTGGCGGTATGAGCAAGATGTCGCGGCGAACCTCCGTGCTCGCGCCGAGAGAAGAATTGATCCGGGCGTCAATGTCGCACGGCACTGCAACGAGATCGCCGGGGGAGGGGCCTTGCTCCAGCAGCTGGCGGCTTACATGGCGGCGACTTCGAGCCTGACGGTGATTTCCGGCGCTCCGGGCACGGGCAAAACGCGGACGGTCGCCCTGATTTGCGCGTTGCTCCTGGCACCAGGGAACGAGCTGGAAATTGCCTTGGCGGCCCCGACAGGAAAAGCGGCCGCGCGCTTGAAGGAAGCGCTGACCAACGCAAAAACCCAGTTGCCGCTCCCGGCTGATATCCTGGCGCGCCTGCCGACAGAAGCTTCCACGATTCAGCGCCTGCTCGGGGTGATGGGTGATTCAGGAAAGTTTCGGCACGACGCGCGCAATCCGCTCAGAGCAGACGTCGTGATTGTCGACGAAGCTTCGATGATCGATCTCGCGTTGCTGGCGAAACTGCTGGCCGCGGTGCGTCCGGAGGCGCGGTTGATTCTGGTGGGCGATAAGGATCAGCTCTCCTCAGTCGAAGCCGGTAGTGCGTTTCGTGATATTTGCACACCGGGCGGAGAGCCGGGCGGCGTTTCGGAAGATGTGGCCCGCGATTTCACAAAGATGACGGGAGCGAAAATTGCGAAAGGTCAGCTACCGGTGGCGCCAATCCAGAATTGCGTGGTGGAATTACGCGAAAACTTCCGTTTCATTGCCGGGGCGGGCATTGCCGAACTCAGCGCGGCAGTCAATCGCGGAGCGGTCGCGGAGGCGGAAGTCGTCTTGCGAGGAAGAAGCGAGCAGGTCAAATGGAAGACCACTCCGAATTTAAGAAGTTTTCCGGCGGAGCTTCGGAAAGCAGTGCTCGGCAAATTTGAGGTGCTGCGGCAGGAAACAAATCCGGCAAAAGCACTGGTCCGGCTTTCGGATTTTATTATTCTCTGCGCTCTGCGTCGCGGCCCGTTCGGCACGCGGACGATCAATCGTCTGCTGGAACGGTTTTTCTTCGAGGGTGGCGAGACCGCGGCAACCCAGCAGTATTTCGCCGGTCAACCGATTATCGTGGTGGAGAACGATTACCAGACCGGTTTGTTCAATGGCGACTTGGGCATCGTCCTGGGCGCGGCAGAAGAGCAACGCGTCTATTTCCCCGGTGAAGACGGCACTCCGCGCAGTTTCACCGTCGCCCGGCTGCCCGAGCATGAGACGGCCTTCGCCTTGACCATCCACAAAAGTCAGGGCTCGGAATTCAACGAGGCGCTCGTCATTTTACCGGACCAGGATTCGCCCATCCTGACCCGCGAGCTTATCTACACCGCGGTAACGAGAGTGCGTCGACGAGTGGACATTTGGACGCAGAAGTCGATCTTCGCGACCGCTATCGGCCGGACGGTGCGGCGCCATTCGGGGCTGCGCGAGGCCCTCTGGGGGGAAGGCTTCCGCAAGTAATCGTTGACTTTCGTGTCCCTTCTTTGGGAAAATGACGCGTGCTCCTTGAGAATGAACTCAGGGCTGGTCACGAACTTTGAAACAAGCGAAGGCCGGCCACCCCGGCAAAAGCAACGGCCCGGCAAACGATGGATGGTAACAAGCTCGTCAATGACTCGTGACCAACGCGTAGTTTTTACGCACGGCGAGAGCGAATACACCGCCCGGGACGTGATGGATTGGGGCTTTATCCGGGGCGAGATCGAGCCGCTTTGGCGCGAATCGCTGCGCACGGCCGCGTGTGAGCGGCAAGCCCGCGCCCAGGGCTTGGACGCGGAAATGTCTTTCGTGAACGAGGCGAGTATCGCGTTCCGCTACGATCATGATCTGATCACCGCGGAAGAGACAGAGCGTTGGCTGCACGATCGATGTCTGTCGTTAGAGGATTTTGGCCAATATTTCACGCGGCAATTCTGGGGGCGTTCCTGCCCGGGAGGGGTGGCTGATGCAGCTGCCGATTTTCCCTCTGCTTCGGCCGAGGAGAAGGAGCGTTTCCTTGCTGACCTCACTCTCGCCGGAGAACTGGACCAATTAGCCGAGCGCTTGAGTTGGCGGGTGGCGGCGCGAGCAGAAAGCGGTGCCGAAGAGGCTCCGGCGGCCGAGTTGGATCCGGCCTGGAGTGAGCCCTTTCGGCAGTTGGGACGCGGCGCCGCCTGGGAGGAAGAGGTGCGTGCCGGTGAAGCAGCTTATCAGGAGCACGTAGCGTCTTTTGTGACGGAGAAGGATTTGGGACGGGAACTTGTTTCCCTTCGCCTGATGCTGACGCGATTTCGGGTGGAAATAGTGGAAGTGCAATCGCGGGACGCCGCGGCCGAAGTATTGGCCTGCGTGCGCAGCGATGGGATAACGATGGCCGAGGTGGCCGAAGAAAGCCGTTATCCGTTTCGGCAACAGGAGTGCCTTCTCGAGGATCTGCCCCAAGAGCAACAACAGCGTTTTCTTAGCGTGAAGGCCGGGGCGCTCTTGGATCCCATCGCGCGGGGCGATTCATTTGAAGTGTGGCGCGTGATTGAAAGAATCGAGCCGTCCCTGCAGGATGCAGCCGTGCGGCAGCGGATTGAACATCGGTTAGTGGCGCGTCATTTCGAGGAATTGGTGGGCAAATTTATCACTTGGAGATTGCTCCAGAACGCGAACAAATGAACACGAAGGACCTCGATCTTCTCCGTCGCTCCGAGCTCTTTCGCTTCCTCCCGGACGAGCATTTCGAGAAGTTACAGCCGCTTTTGCGCGAAGAGCGCTACGATTTCGGCGACGTCATCGTCAAACAGGGCGAAGCGGCCACTGCATTTTATATTCTCCTTTCCGGGCGGGCCCGGGTCGTCAAGACGGGCGCGAATAATGGCGACGAGATCATGCTTGGCACCCTGCGACCGGGAGACAGTTTCGGCGAGGCGGCCCTAACCGAAGGTGGCACACGGAGCGCGACCGTGCGTTGTAGCACCTCGGTGGAAGCGCTTCGCCTGGAGCGAGCTGATTTTCTCCAGCTGGCGGAGAGCGTGCCGGAGCTGAAGCAATACGTGCAGACGACGCGGCGTGCCCGCAGTCTACAGAGCTTTCTTTACGAGTTCAGTAATTTTGGTCGGTTGTCGGCGCCGGCGTTGCGAAGCGTGATTGAGAAGCTTGAGCGGGTGCAGATTGAAAAGGGTAATCTGATCATCCGGCAGGGTGATGCGGCTGGTCCCATGTACATCCTGGAGAAGGGACGCGCCCGCGCCTTTCTGCAAAATAACGGGACGAAAAAGAACCTCGCTTTTTACCGCGACGGCGATTTTTTCGGTGAACTCTCGATCCTCAACGGCTCCGCCCGCGCCGCCTCGGTCGAGGCGTATTCGGATTGCGAACTGCTGGCTCTCCCGCCGGAGGCGGTGCGCGGATTGCGAGAGAGTTATCCGGAATTTGGACGCCTTCTGGAGGAAAGGCTCGCGCAATACAAGGTCGATACCTAGGCGCGCATCCCGCTCGATTTTACCGA
>JBDTXE010000031.1:0-12206 GCA_040006335.1 Verrucomicrobiota bacterium
AATGAGGCGAGCAGGTCTCTCAGCTGACTCGTGCTGAGAACACTGGGAGTTCCGCCGCCGAAAGAAATCGTTTCCAAATCCAGCGGAAAATTTTTGGCGGCGCGCTCTGCTTCCCGGACGAGAGCGTTGCAGAACCGGCCGATTTCGGCGGAGTTGCCCCGCGTCTTGTAGAACGCACAGTAAGGGCAGATCCGCGCGCAAAACGGGAAATGAACGTAAAGGTGGCGCACGGCTTCCGAGTTGGGCATCTCTATCTCTTCCACGTGCGCGTTGTTGTTTTTTTTCTTCTGCTCGCTTCGTTAGCGAGCGCGCAAACTCCGCCGCTCCCTGCGGGTCAAGGCCCGTCGGTCGTTTACGTCGCGCACGATCCTCTCGCGATCAAGCGTTACGAGACGAACGATCCGGTGGTGCGCGCGATGGTCAACCGCCTCGTCATGGCGGTGACAAACAGGGCGGACGTGACCAGCGCCTGGCGATCACTCGTTACGCCGCAGGATAGAGTCGGGATCAAAATCTCCGCGGCCGGCGGCCGGATTTTCACCACACATCGCGCCGTCGTCAATGCGATTGCGTCGGGTCTGGCCGCCGCTGGCGTTCCCCGGAACAACATCATCGTGTGGGATCGAAACCTTACCGGCGCGCGGGCCGCCGGCTACGAGAATGGATTATACCGCCTCGAGAGTATCGCGCCGCGCGAGGGCTACGATCCCAAAGCGACGGTGAGCGCGCCCGGGATCGGCAGATTGATCTGGGGCGACCTCGAATATGTCGCGCGCACGAGCGTTCCGCTCTCGGATGAGGAAAACACCAGCACGTTAAGTCATTTCGCCCGGGTTCTGACCAAGGAAGTGACGAAGGTGATCAACGTGCCCGTGGTGAGCGATAGTGAGACGAATGGCGTCGCCGGTTGCATCTATAACATGACGATTCCAAATCTCGATAACTGGCGGCGTTTCACCCAGGGCAACCGGTTCAGCGCCGGAGGGCTCGCGGAGGTTTATGCGGATCCGATCATCCGAGGCAAAGTTGTTCTCAATCTAATGGACGGCTTGATTGCCGAATACGCGGGGGGACCGGCGACGCAGCCCAGTTTTCAAATCCATCACGCGACTCTTTATGCCAGCCGCGACCCGGTAGCGCTCGATGCGCTTGCCCTCCGTCAAATCGATAAATGGCGACTGCATGCCAGCCTCCCTTCGCTGATGGATCGCGCGGCGGACATCGAGAATGCAGCTGCGCTGGGGCTCGGACAGGGTAATCCCGATAAGATTTCCGTGCGGACCGTTTGGCCATGAGTGCGGACCCGGAATTATTGAAGGGAGTTTCGCGCTCTTTTTATCTCTCCATCCGGGCCTTGCCCAAAGAGGTTCGAGAACCGGTCGCGC
Source organism: Verrucomicrobiota bacterium (assembly GCA_040006335.1). Classification (GTDB taxonomy): domain Bacteria; phylum Verrucomicrobiota; class Verrucomicrobiia; order Chthoniobacterales; family UBA10450; genus AV69. Next base: position 1,386 of record JBDTXE010000031.1, read on the forward strand.
TGGCTTATCTGCTCGCGCGCACCACCGATACCATCGCTGACACCAGCCACATCGAAGTGGCGTTGCGTCTGCGGATGCTGGCCGATGCCGCCGCCGCGATTCAGGGACAGGAAAATGAGGTCGCGCGCGGTTTGCTCGAGCGCTTTGCCCCGGCGCAGGGAAACGAACCGGAGCGGCGCCTGATCGAAAGTTTCGATCTCTTGCTTCAAAATTTACGGACGCTCGCGCCGGCTGATCACGCGGACGTACGTGTGCTCCTGGCTACCATTACCCGTGGGCAGGAACTGGATCTCTCCCGTTGGGACGGAAAACTAAGTGCTCTCCCCACTGCGAACGATCTGCGGGAATACACTTATCTCGTCGCCGGTTGCGTCGGTGAGTTCTGGACTCGGCTTTGTTTTCGCAAGGCCGCCGGTTTCAGCGCGCGCGCCGAAGCGGAAATGCTCGAGCTGGGACGGCGCTACGGCAGCGGGCTTCAGTTGGTGAATATTCTGCGCGATGCCGGCGAAGATTTGCGCGCGGGCCGCTGCTATTTTCCTGAGGACGAACTGAAGGAGGCAGGTGTTACCCTGCAAGATCTAGCAAATGCCCCAGCCGCGTTTACGCCGGTTTATCAGCGTTGGATCGAAGAAGCTCGCCTCGGTCTCGATGCCGGCCTGGAATATTGTATCGCCATTCATCCGCCGCGGATTCGCATTGCTTCCGCGCTGCCGGCCCTGCTTGGGGTGCGCACCCTCCAGTTACTGAAGGAAAGTGGAGTGGCCGCGCTACAGACGCGTCTCAAAGTTCCGCGGTCGGAAGTCCATAAATTGATGGCGTCAGCGGCCATCACGCTGGCAAATCCGACTCGGCTGCGCTCGCTTCGGGCGAGATTATGAGATGCGATTTTTCGCGGACGCTCGCCGTTTTACCCGAGGAAATAAGCGCGTTGTTTTTCGGTGATGGGGCGCTCGAGTTTCTCCAGCACCGCCAGCATGTCTTCCCAGACCTTGCGCTTCTCCGAGAGGGTTTGATTCCGCAGCAGATAGGAAGGGTGGTAGGTGATCATCAGCGGCGTGTGGTTAAACTCGTGCCAGCGGCCGCGGACTTCTCGCATGGTGCTGCGCTTCCCGAGCAGGCCTTCCACCGCGGTCGCTCCCAGCGCCACGAGCACGCGTGGCTTGATCACATTGATCTGCTCCAGCAAATATCCCAGGCAAGTGTTCATTTCCTCCGGCGTCGGCGGCCGGTTCCCGGACGAACCCTCCGGCATGTCCGGGCGGCACTTCAGCACGTTGGCGATATAGACGTCATCGCGCGCAAAGCCCATGGTTTCGATAATGCGGGTGAGAAGTTTTCCTGCCCGACCGACGAACGGTTCTCCGCGCAAATCTTCCTCCGCCCCCGGGGCCTCGCCCACGAACATCAGCTCGGCCCGCGGGTTCCCGACGCCAAAGACAGTCTGGGTGCGCGAACGCGCGAGGTGCGGACATTTGGTGCAATGGCTAACCCGGTCCTGTAAAACGGCGAGGCGCGCGACCCGATCACCTGCCGCCTGCGCGATGCGCGCGTCAATCAGCTGCAGCAAGGTGGCGCGTGAAACTGCGGGCTGCCGTTGGTTCGAGGCGCGAATCTGCTTGAGAGTTTCGACCACGAAAGCAAGGCCAGGCTCAAACACGGGATAAAGTGTGCCATCGTTTTGCCGGTGACGACAATTCATTGCTTCCCTGAAAATGAGCACCCGGCTTTCTGATTATCACTTTTCCCTCCCGCCCGACTTGATCGCGCAACGACCCTTGCCGCGCCGGGAAGATTCGCGCCTCATGATCCTCCGGCGTGCTGCGAATACGATCGAGCACGCGCGCTTTTCCGATCTGCCGGCTTTGCTTCATCCCGACGACCTGCTGGTGCTGAACAACTCGCGCGTATTCGCCGCCCGCCACTCTTCCGACGACGGTGTTTTCGATTTCCTGATTTTAGAGAAGCTCGGCCCCAAGCGGTGGAAAGCTCTGGTGAAGCCCGCGCGAAAATTCCGCGAAGCCGTGACGATTTGCGGCGTGATCGCCGAGCCGGGCGAACGTTTGGCCGATGGTTCGCGCGAGATTTTACTGGCGGAGGATCTGGATCTGCAACGGGCTGGGGCGATGCCTCTCCCGCCCTACATCCGTCGTCCGAGTGAGACGGAGGACGACGCGCGCTACCAGACCGTCTTTGCCCAGGAGGAAGGCTCGCTCGCCGCTCCCACCGCCGGCCTGCATTTCACCGCGGAGATGCTGGCGAACATTCATCATGCTTTCATTACCCTGCATGTCGGTCCGGGGACATTCCGCCCGGTCAAATCTGAAGAGATCACGGAGCATCGAATGCATGCGGAGAAGTTCTCGCTCAGCCAGAGCACAGCCGACGCGATCAACTCTGCTCCACGCGTCGTGGCGGTGGGGACGACTACCGTGCGCGTCCTCGAATCCGTTTATCGGGAACGAGGAATGATTTGTGTGACCGAAGGAGAGACCAACATCTTCATCTATCCGCCATTCACCTTCGGGGTGGTGGATGCACTTCTGACCAACTTCCATCTCCCACACTCCACTCTCCTCATGCTGGTAAGCGCGTTTGCCGGACGCGAATTTATTCTTCGCGCGTATGCAGAAGCGGTCCGGGAACATTATCGTTTTTTCAGTTACGGAGACTGCATGTTGATCCTCTAGACGGGGAAAAGGAGTCGCCCCCCGCGGCAGTTCTCGACACTTCCTCGCCCAGCAGGCTAGCTTGTGTCGTCATGGCGACCGAACCGCAAGGCGAACTTGTTATTCGCACCATCGCGATGCCGCGAGATACCAATCCAAACGGCGACATTTTCGGCGGTTGGCTGATGTCGCAAATGGATTTGGGAAGTGGGATTTTGGCCTCCAAAACAGCGCGCAGTCGCGTGGTTACGGTGGCGATGGAAGGCCTGTCTTTTCACCAGCCGGTGCGGGTAGGGGATACGGTGGCCTGCTACGCTCGCGTGGAAAAAATCGGACGCACTTCCATGACGATTCCGGTGGAAGTGTGGGTGCAACGCTTCCGCGAGCATGGCGCTCCTGTCCTCGTGACGCAGGGCGTGTTCGTTTATGTGGCGGTGGATGAAGCCGGCAGCCCCATTCCCGTCGAGCGCCCTGGCACGTAAAGATGCTGCCGACGCGTCAGCCCCGCGTTTTGTTATTGCGATTCGTCGCCGCTGGTGACCGACTCCGGCCCCGTGCTCAACGACGTCTGCGGTTCCGAAGGCGTGCTCGGAATCGGCTGATTTTTGGCACTGGAGAGGAACTTGCGCTGATTCTTGATGCGCCCGGCGCTTTGCCGGCGGACATAACGCTCGTAGGAAGCCTGCTGTCTCCCAGTTTTCGTTAGATAGGAGGAACAGCCGGTGCCGGAGAGGGCAAGCGCAGTCAGCAGGACTAGAAGGATGAACCTCATCATGAATCTCCTGCCGCCATCGCCACTTCCTCGAGCGCTCCAATTTGACCCGCCCGCAAAAGTTCCGCGACGACAGAGTAAATCTTCAGCTCGCAGACCGAATTCAGGCGAAAGAGCTGGTCGATCGTGACACGCCTGCGATCCATCAGTTGCCAGATCTGCTCCGCCAGCGGGAACAGATTCTCGTCGCCATCGGCCGGCCACGCGAAAAAGTCAGCTCGCCGCTCCAGCGGGACGCGTCGATCCGGCAGGAGACTGCGCAGGGCATGGAGCTCGTCGCGGGAGTGCAAGGCCGAGAGAAGCAGATCATGCGGCGGTTGATCGATTTCAGCCGCCTGCATGCAATCGGTGATCGGGTGCGCGCCGGCGGTGAACGAAAACATTCCCGGGACATCGTCGCAGAGAAAAAGTTGCCAGAAAGCTTCCTCGCCGGTGAGGTGCAGGAATTGTCCGCTCCGCGGTGCGCCGTTTCGAAAGGCGAACGTCGCCACCCGTTCGCCGTTGTCGTTCAGGAGGCAGAGCTCGCCGGTTTGTCCCGAACTCATGATCATCTGGTGAATGGTGATGAGATCGAAGTTGGCCAGGCTGCCGCTGAGTTGCTCTTCCCCGGCGCTCCCGCTGGCCAGCGCCGCACGCTGCACCAGCACAGCCATTTGCTCGCAAAGAAAACGGAAAAACGTGGGGATTCGCTGGCAGATGGTCTCGAAATATCGCAGCTCGAAACATTGCAGGCTAACCGTCTCCTGCGCCGTCGCAGTATGCAGGCGAGGAATCTGCGCCAGCGTTTCCACAATGCCAAAAAGGTCCCCTCGCGAGAGAAAACTGCGCTCGTCGGCCTCGCCCGGATTGCAGCGAGTCATCTCCATCACTCCGCGATTGATACTGAAAAGCGCATCGGATTGGTCGTCCACGCTGTAGACCACGTCCCCTTTTTGCAGGTGCCGCACATACGATAGTTCCCCCAGGGCCTTCAGCTCCACCGGCTTGAGCGTGGTACAAAAGGAGAAGAAATCGCGACAGGGCACAGCTACAGTAAAGCAGAAGTCGTGCAGGGAGGTCGGTTCCGATTTTCGAGCGAATTCCATGCTGTCGGGCGGTTGGCAAAGCTTCCCCCCGGCGCTAAGGGAGTTTGTGCTCGCTTATCTCTTCGAGCGGTTCCCAAAATTCTCGCAGACTTTCTGCTATCGCGAGGTGGCCGAGATGTGGCGGCAGGGGGAGCGCCCCGCGATTTTCTCCCTCCGGGCGGCGGATTTGGGCGCCGAGGTGGAATGGATGGAGGAGATTGTCCGGGAGGTCCAATATCTGCCGGAGGGCGATCGCTTTGCCCAGTTGGCGGATGCCGCCGGCGCGGAGTTGAATTCCGAAGCTCGCGCGGTTTTGCGGGCGTGGAAGGGCAAGCCCGACTCTCTCCGCCTGCACCAGGCAGTCTATCTCGGCGCCCGACTCCGCCGGCTCGGCGTGCAGCATTTGCACGCCCATTTTGCCGGCATGGCCGCACGCACCGCTTACTGGGTGCGCGAGTTCTACGGCCTGCCGTTCAGCGTCACCGTGCATGCCAATGACATTTTTGCCCCGGAGAAGTTCGAAATCGGCCTTCGTCAGATCATGGGCAGCGCGAAGCTGGTCATCACCGTCAGCGACTTTGCGGCGGCGCATCTACGGAGGTTGTTTCCGAGTGCTCGGATTGCGCGCGTTTACAACGGGATCGAAGTGGAAGCATTCCCGCCGGCGCGGGCGGCGCAGCCGTCGCTCTTGCTTGGCGTCGGTCGTCTCATTCCCAAAAAAGGCTGGGACGTTCTGATTGGGGCCTGCGCGTTACTGCGCAAAACGGAGCCGGCATTTCGTTGTGAAATCATCGGCGACGGGCCTTTGCGAGATAAGCTGCAAAGGCAAATTGAAGACCTGCAGCTGCGCGATGTGGTCGAGCTTGCCGGTCCGCAGTCGCAACGAACAATCCGGGATCGTTTGCGTGCGGCGAGCATGTTCGTCCTCCCTGCTCGCATCGACGCTGATGGCGGGATGGACAATCTTCCCACTGTCATCATGGAAGCGATGGCGGCCGGCTTGCCAGTGGTTTCAACCAGCGTCGGCGGAATTCCGGAAATGGTAATCGATCGGCAAAACGGAATTCTCATTCCGCCCGACGATCCACCAGCGGCTGCTGCGGCGATGATTCGTCTCCTGCACGACCCGGAGCTAGGTCAGTGCATGGGTGAAGAGGGACGGGCCCGCGCCCGCGAGCATTTCGCCATCGAAAAATGCGTCGCCTCCTTGCGTGCTCTTCTGCGGAGAGACGACTAATTCGGCGCGCCCAGATGAGCGCGCACTTTCTCGACCGCATGCTGGTAAATCTCGTGCTTGCCCCCGCGCATTAATTCTGCGCCGACCAGGCTGGCGAGGTCAGTCTCGCCATACGGCAGGAGCTGATGACTCTTTTTCTGACCGGCCTTTCCGCGCCCGACCTCCAGGAGATCGCCGCACCCCGCGCGCTGGACCTCGAATTCGATCCCGCCGGAACGCGCGCGTAAAGCTGAGATCGGCCCCTCTCCACTCTGCTGCAAATCAAACTTCACCTTTTTGCCTTCTCCGTTGCTAAAGACAAGTGGCTCTGTTTCGCCGTCGCTCCAGTCAAGCTGAGCGGCCAGCCATCCCGCCAGCAACAGTGCCGTCTTCTGAAAGCCCGCTCCAAATTCGATCCTCACTTCGTCCATTGTAGCGAAGTGGTGGTGCGACGCGGGGTGATCGAAGAACTGGGCAAACGCGAGGCGGATCGGCGTTAGGCGTTGCCAGTTCAGGTCGCATAGGATCATCCGCCGGTTCGCCTCTTTTGCCGTAGCCAGTAGGAGCTGCCAGGGCTCTTCGAAATCACCCCAGCTGGCGCTGTCGTAGATCACGCGATCCACCCAGGTCCACAGTTGTGGATCAAGCGGCGCCCTTAGCGGAGCCTGCCACCAAAGGTAAAGCGGCAAATCGCTGTCGAGGTGGGCGAACAGGACGCTCGGCAGGCGCAGGCCGACGTCTCCCTCCATCAAAATAGAGACTTGTTCCGAACAAACCTGCTTCGCTCCGCCGCGCACATGGCAATGCGCGTTGATCCAGGCTTCTATTCGCCTCTCGTTAGCCGTCGGCTCGGCCGCGACGACAATCGCGCGGCAGGCGTGCTCTTCTGTCAATTTTGCCACCAATTGGGTATTGCGCTCGAGCGATCCGCCCTCCTCGCTGTAAACCGCCAGATTCACGAGTGAAGCTCGCGTCATCGTTCCTTCGCCGTCGATCCAGAGCTTCTTCAGCTCGCGCTCGATCTCTCCCAGTTCCACCGGCATCCCGGGCGCCGGCGAAACCTCTGGCGACATCGCTTCCATCGTCAATCAGCGCGCGCGAGTAGATTCCGGCTCGGGCGATTTCCGGAACACAAAACGTTTCCCTTGGCCTGGGTCCATCTTCATTTACAAGCGCCGCCAGGCTCTCCCTTCGCGCACCAGCAGTTCATCGGCTTCTTCCGGGCCCCAGGCGCCGCTGGGATAGAAGGTGAGGGCGGAGGCCTTCTTACCTTTCCACGCTTGCTCAACGGTATCGATGAAGTCCCACGCCTGTTCCACTTCATCGCGCCGCGCGAAAAGAGTGGCGTCACCGCTCATGGCATCGAGCAACAGTCTCTCGTAGGCCTCCGGGCTCGCTTTGCCGAAACTGGTGCCGTAATGGAAATCCATCTTGACCGGTTCGATCCGCAAACTGGTTCCGGGAATCTTTGCCATCATTCGCAACGAGATCCCTTCATCCGGCTGGATCCGGATGACGAGGACATTCTGATCGAGCGCGACGCTGTCGCGATTGAAAAGGACCATCGGCGCTTTCTTGAAGTGAACCGAAATTTCCGTGGCCGATTTGGGCAACCGTTTGCCGACGCGAACATAGAATGGCACTTCCGCCCAGCGCCAGTTATCGACCAGCAACCGCAGCGCGGCATACGTTTCCGTCTCCGACTTTCGATCGACCTTTTCTTCCTCGCGATACGCTGGAACATCGGCGCCATCGATCGAGCCCTTGCCGTATTGGCCGCGCACAACAAATTTTCCTATGTCGATTTCGGCGTAGCGGCGGAGCGAGCGTACCACCTTTACCTTTTCATCGCGAATGCTGTCCGCGCCCAGATCCGTCGGTGCCTCCATCGCGACCAGACAGAGCAGCTGCAGCAGGTGGTTCTGCACCATATCGCGCAACGCTCCCGCGGTTTCGTAATAACCCGCCCGGCCTTCTACCCCAAGCGTCTCCGCCGCGGTAATCTGGACGTGGTCGATGTAGCGCGCGTTCCAGATGGGCTCGAAGATCGCATTCGCGAATCGGAGCACGAGTATGTTCTGCGCTGTTTCTTTCCCGAGGAAATGATCGATCCGGTAGGTTTGTTCTTCCGCGAAAGCGTTGGAGACGACGCGATTCAATTCCTTGGCCGACGCCAGATCGCGCCCGAACGGCTTCTCGATCACAACGCGTGCCCAGCTTCCCTTTTTCGCCTTGTTCAATCCCGCCGCTTTCAGGTTTTTCAGGATGGGTTCGAATTGTTCCGGCGCGGCCGCAAAATAAAAAAGTCGATTCCCGCGCGTGCCCCCGTCGCGATCGATTTCATCCAAACGTTTGGCTAACGACTCATAGCCTTTCTCGTCGTCGAAATCGCCCTGATGATAGAAGAGCGCCTGACCGAAGGTGTTCCAGATCTCGTCGCGCACCTTCTGCCGCGAATACTTCTTCGTCGCCTCCGCCATCTCCGCGCGAAAGGCGTCGTCGGTGTTCGGCCGGCGCGCGAAACCGATCACGTTTACTGCCGGCGGGAGTTCTCCATCCGCGGTGAGGTTGTAAAGTGCGGGAATTAGCTTGCGATGCGTCAGGTCTCCCGTCGCGCCGAAAATGACCACGCTGCACGGTTGCGGCACGGCGCGATTACTCAGACCTTCGCGCAGGGGGTTGATCGTTTCAGTCATAAAAGGAAGGGCTTCTCCGGCTGCCGCAGTTAAGCCATCATTCGCGCCCTGATGCAAACGCGGATGGGATCCGAGCATTCGCCGCGGAGTGCCCCTTTCCGCGCCCGCATATGTGACGAGAGGATAAGTTCCGGTTAAGATGAAGCGCAGACCGCGAACCACCACGGAAGAATGAAAGCCCTCCCCCCTGGCTATTTCCCACCAGCTCCCGGTTATGGTACCGGCCGAGTTCTGGCATTCATCCTGCAGCGCCTCACGACTGTGCGCTTCCTCCTCGCCTGCCTGCTCGCTTTGACCTTCTTGGCCAGGGGTGCGCTCGGGGCGGGCGACTGGCAGCTGATCAAAATCGGCGGCCGCGATTTCCTTAGCATCGAGAATATCGCGAAGTTCTATGGTTTCCCCGCGCCGGTGGTGGACGGGCGAAAGATCAAGCTGGCAAACTCCACCAGCGAGCTCGAATTTCAGGTCGACAGCCGCGAGATGCTGATCAACGGCGTGCGCAATTGGCTCAGCTTTCCCGTCTTCCTCCACGGCGACGAGGTGCTTGTCTCCCGCATCGATCTCGCCAAAACCCTCGAGCCGCAGCTGCGGCCGAACATGATCCAGAGTCTCGGGCACGTGCAGACGATCGTGCTCGATCCTGGTCATGGCGGTTTCGATAAAGGCGCGATCAGCTCCTACGGCTACGAGAAAGATTATGCGCTCGACGTCGCTCGACAGCTGCGGCCGATGCTCCAAGCGAAGGGTTTTCGCGTCATCATGACGCGCGAGAGCGACGTCTTCGTGCCGCTGGAAGTGCGCGCCAATATCGCGAACGCCACCCGTAATTCAGTCTTCGTTAGCTTGCACTTCAATGCCACCAACGATAATCCTGCCGCCACCGGTTTCGAAGTTTACTCCCTCACCCCGCGCGGCGCCCCTTCCACCCATGAGGATGCGTTGACCCTGGCCGCGATTAACGTTCAAAATGGGGGGCCGGTCGACGCTGCCAGTTTCGAGCTTTCCACCTGCGTTTATCATTCCGTTTTGGGGCGGCTGGCGGAGTACGATCGCGGCGTCAAACGCGCCCGTTTTGCCGTCCTTCGGCTGACCCGCATCCCGGCAGTTTTGATGGAAGGCGGATTCCTGACCGAGCGCGGTGAGAGTCGCCTCATTGCCAAAACCGAATGGCGGAAGCAGCTGGCGGAAGCGATCAGCACCGGCATCGATAATTTCCGCACCCTTTCCGAAACGAAGAAGCGGCCGCTGCTCGTAACCGATTATCGCCGCCAGAAAACGGACCCAGCGCCCTCTCCGGCTCCCGAGAAATCGCCTTTGGCCGATGTTTCCGCGCCGCCGATGCAGGATCGCTCATTTCCTTCTCCCGGCACTTCCTCGCTGGCGTCACCCTCTCCCAGTGCCACCAATGGCCCGCAGGAGCCCTGACCGCGCCCCACGCGCAGCGCGCAAGCAGCGTGAAAGCTTCATTGATCCGGGTTTAGATAATGAGTCGGGTGCTTGCAGATTGACTACGTCCCGTGCCTCTCACTAGTCTCTGGCCCTACTCAAAAAATGCCATTATGAAAAAAATACTCAGTTACTCCCTTATCACCTTATTCGTGGCCACGGCGGCTTCCTTCGCCGCACCCGACAAAGAAACGCTTATGACGAAAGAGAAGGCCGCCTGGCAGGCTTTCCAAGATAAGAAGCCCGATGACTTCAGGAAGATTGTCTCGGCTGACGTGGTCGGCCTTTACGCCGATGGGATTAATAACAAAGGCATCAGCGGTGAAATCGACGGCATGAAAAGCACGGCGATGAAATCGTTTGACCTAAGCGATTACCAGGTCGCGGCAGATGGACCCGACATCGCCGTCACCACTTATGTCTCAAAAATTGACGCCACCGTCGATGGCAAGGACACGTCCGGCACCTTCAACTCCGCCACCGTTTGGCAAAAGCAGGGCGGCGAATGGCACGCTATCTTTCATAGCAACGTGAAACAGGCGCCCAAGTAATTCGCTCAATCGTTCGCGCGGCACGCTTCCACGAGAGGTGCGCCGTTTTCTGTATGGGAATGGAAGCGTTGCAACGAGATAGCGACCAAAGTAGTCCGTCGTGGAAAAGGTCATGCGTAACCTCGACATCCTGAGGTGCGTTGTCGCTCAGCACGAGGGGGCCTCCTCTCAAGCGTCGCCTTGTGGCTCTCGCACTATTCAAAGGTATTTGAGGGATTTGTAATCGTTAAGTTGTCCGTATCCAATAGTTTACTATTAACTTGTCGAGCCAACGACGGACGGTTGAAGTAAAAAATGGCATTGACAGTAAAAACGCGTCTTCGTTAGAAAGGCGCTCATGCGATCACAAACCTGCCGGGTCGCCGTCCTTGTTCTCACTTTTGTCTTAGCGCGCGTTCCCTCGATCGGAG
>JBDTXE010000032.1:0-11956 GCA_040006335.1 Verrucomicrobiota bacterium
GCGTTTATCGCGAAAAAAAGCGCGTAATAGTTCGCCGCATTGCTCGGAGAGTAGTCCGGCGGTGACGTCGCAACGGTGGTTCAGCGTGGGCATCTGCAAGAGGTTGAGCAGGCTTCCGGCCGCTCCTCCGCGCGGATCGGCACAGCCGTAGATGACCCGCTTCAGGCGGGCATGCACGGCAGCGCCCGCGCACATCGGGCAAGGTTCTTTCGTGACGAAGAGTTCGCACTCATTGAGCCGCCAGTCCCCCACGGCGGCCGCGGCCTGCGTAATCGCCAGGATTTCGGCATGCGCGGTCGGATCTTTCAGAAGCTCGACTTGATTGTAGCCGCGGCCAATAACCCGCCCCTCGCGGGCAATAATTGCGCCGACCGGGACCTCATTTGCCGTGCGCGCCTTGACGGCCTGACGCAATGCCTCCTGCATCAGCGACTCGTCGCTCCGAAAAAGCAGATCCATCCGGGAAAGGTAGGTCGCGTCTTTGCAATTCACCACGCCATTTGCTTTACAAACGAACGCGAATTTTACACTTTCGCCGGATGCGAACACTGCTGCTCCTCGCCCTCCTCGGCGCAGCCAGTCCAGCATGGGCCCAGGAGCAGGAACGCAAGCTGGTGGACCGGTTACTCGAGCCCAACACCAAGCTCGCAAATGCGGATCAGGGCAAGAAGTTCATGGGGGAACGGACTGCCTCGACCCATGCTCAGGTCAATACGCGCTCCTTCTACGTTTCGGAAAAAAATCTCGCACGCAATTTCGCGGACCAACGCTCTTTCGCCACGGCCACGGTGCAGCCGAAGGTCTTCCAGAGCCGCTCGGCTTATCTTCCGGCAAATTCGCGGCCAACGAGTTTCGCGACCAAGCCTGCCCTCGCTCCTGCCATCGCCTCCGAGGCAGCGAAGTCGGTTGCAAGTCGAGGCTATGCCGGCAACCGGGCGGCGGTGGTGCATGGGAAAAGCCAGAAGGCGCTCGATCGGCGTAATCCGCCGTTGACCATCGAGCAGGTGCGCGAACTCTTGAACAAGAACGAGTAGTTGCCGGCAGGCCCGCTCTGTTACAAGCATGAGCATGGCATCATCGGATCAACTCGCGACCCTCGCGCGCGGTGCCGCGAAGATTATCAGCGAGGATGAGCTTGCGCGGAAACTCAGCAAGGGCCAGCCGCTGCGGGTGAAGCTGGGTGTTGATCCCACCAGCCCCGATCTTCACCTTGGACACACGCTTCTCCTCCGGAAGCTTCGCGCCTTTCAGGATTGTGGCCATGTCGCTGTCCTGATTATTGGCGATTTCACTGCGCTTATCGGTGATCCGAGCGGGCGTTCGGCGACGCGGCCCCAGATTTCCGCGGACCAGATCGAGGCCAATGCCAAAACCTATCGGGATCAAGCCTTCAAGATCCTCGATGAATCGCGCACGGAAGTCGTTTACAACAGTGCCTGGCTCGGGCGCCTCTCGTTCGCCGACATCCTGCGCCTAAACAGCCGGGTGACACTCCAGCAACTGCTGCATCGCGATGACTTCCGCGGCCGCTGGGAGAAGCAGCAGCCCATTCATGCTCACGAGATTCAATATCCCATCATGCAGGGCTGGGATTCCGTCATGATAAAGGCCGATGTGGAACTCGGCGGCACGGATCAACTGTTCAACATTCTCATGGGACGTGAAATGCAGCGAAGCGAGGGACAGGAGGACCAGGTTGTCATGGTGCTACCGATCCTCGAAGGCCTCGATGGCGTTAAAAAAATGAGCAAAAGTCTGGGCAATTACGTCGCCTTGAATGACGCGCCGGGAGAGATGTTCGGCAAGCTCATGAGCATTTCGGACGAGCTCATGGGCAAGTATTACTCTTTGCTGCTCGAGCGACCCGTCGCGGTGGACGCGCACCCGTTGGAAGCAAAGAAAAAGCTGGCCGAGGAAATCGTCGCGACCTATCACGCCGCGGCCGCGGCGACGGAATCACACCGGGCGTGGGTCCAGCGTTTTAGCGAGAAGCGCCTCGCCGATGCAGACCTTCCGAGTTTCGAAGGGAAGGAAGGCGACGTTGTCTCACTCGCCGCAGCCGCGTTCGCCGTGGTCGGCCTCCAGAAATCGCGCGCTGAAGTAAGTCGGCTGATCAAACAGGGAAGCGTCCAACTTAATGGCGAGAAACTCTTTCAGCCGACAGCGCCCCTCCGATTAACTTCGGGACAGATCCTGCGTCTTGATAAGACTCACGCAGTTCGCATCGCCTGATCCGTAAAAGCAAACGGAGCGCGGCTGACCGGCCGCGCTCCGCCTGATTGTTCTCCCTAACTAGGCTGCCGCCGGCTCGAAGAGTCCCCACGCCGGGGCGGGCTCTGCATACGGGGCAGCGATCCCCTCAAAGTGTGAACGGATGCTTCTCAGCTCCGAGTTGAAAAACGCATCGACAAAACCAACACGCCGGTCCAGCCAAGCGAAAAATTTATTCTTGATCTCGTAGTGCACTGCCATCGCGATCTCTGTGCACTGGGAGCGCACTCCGGCGAAATCAACGATCCCCACGATGTCGATGTTGCCTCCCACGGACTCGAACGCGATTTGATTGGGCGACGAACTCTCAACCGCCAGGAGAACGGTATGAGCTTGGAAGCCGAGTGGACCGCGGAAGCAGAAATCGACAGTCTTCGAGGAAGTAACGGTCGCTTTTGTGACCATTACGAATTGCCGACGATAGGAATGGATGCTGGCAAGACGCGCTTTGCACTCGGCCATTGATTGGCCCATGTGAAGAGTTTTTTGTAGGAGCATGTTTGGTAGATCAGGGTTCGCGGTCCCTCTAGCAATGCCGATGCCAGAGGCATTTACGAGGGAACGCGCTCAACATCTCACGCGTTTAGTGTCAGATTGTATACGAATGTGTAGCCTTTTTATACACACAAAACCTGACAAATATACGCCCAACAGGTCTTCATAATCCGAATTGGGAAACGTTTTGACGGAAATTGCGGCGCTAGCGCAGAAGAGGCGTCACGCTGCAGCGCAGTCAGCGCCGTAGGTAATTGTTTCAACCATCGACTGGAAAATTCGAACCCCATCGGCGCTTCCGAGAAGGATATCAGCCGCGCGATCCGGATGAGGCATGAGTCCAAAAACGTTCCCCTTCCGATTGCAGATGCCGGCGATATTTTCGATTGAGCCGTTCGGATTGGCTGCGGCGGTTACGCTGCCGTCAGCCAAAGCGTAGCGCAAGACGACTTGGCGCTCCCCATTCAACCGGCGAAGAGTTTCGGCATCGGCAAAGTAGCATCCTTCGCCATGGGCGATCGGCAAACGCAGCAGGCTTCCTTCTGCACAACCTCGTGTCCAGGCGGAGTTCGCCACCTCCACGCGCAGATGCACCATGTCGCAGACAAACCGCAGTCCACGGTTCCGCACCAGTGCCCCCGGCAGCAAGCCAGCTTCACAAAGAACTTGAAAGCCGTTACAAGTGCCGAGAACCAGACGGCCATCACGAGCCGCCTGCACGACCGCCTCCATGATCGGCGAAAATCGTGCGATAGCACCGCAGCGGAGGTAATCGCCGTAAGCGAAGCCTCCCGGCAGGACGATCGCGTCGAAGCCCGCGACCGAAGTTCCCTTATGCCAAATGTATTCCGCCCGCAGACCTTCGATACCGTTGATCGCGCGGAGGCAATCCTGATCGCAATTTGACCCGGGAAATTGGACGACGCCAAACTTCATCACCGCTGCCGTGCTCGCTGGCTGGCGTGGTAATCATTCACCACCAGGCAGGCGTGCACCACTCCCGGCACCCAGCCCAGCATGGTCAGCAGCAACGAGAGAAAAAAGCTGCCGATACGCCCGGTGAGCAAAACCGCCAGCGGCGGCATCACCGCGCAGAAAAAATAACGTAGCGCTTTCATCGAATCTCGAGCTGGTAATCTTCGATTACGGGGTTGGAAAGCAAGTCGCGGCAGAGGCCGTGCAGGCGTTCTGCCATCCCCGCAGTCTCCCCTTCGACCTCAATCTCGAGATATTTCCCGATGCGGACATTGCGCACCTCCGGCATCCCCAGATGTTGCATCGCCTCGCGCACCGCGGCGCCCTGGGGATCGAGCACAGCCGCCTTTGGCGTAACCAGCACTTTCGCCTTCATCCGCTCAAGCTATCGCGCGGGGCCGTCTCGACAAGCGATCTCGCTAATCTCCCGCCGGAGGCTTTTCTCTCCTCACCTCACGAGCTTTCTTGTCCTCCCGCAATCCCAGGAATACGGGTTGGCGCAATTTTAAGTCTCTCGTCCATTCCGCGAATTTCACCTGGCAAACAAGCTCCGGTTTGATCCAGACGCACTTCCGCATCGCTGAAGGCGTAATGCCCTGCACCCATTTGCCGCCCTGTTTAGAAGGCAAATCTGCAAACGGGCAATCAGCGCGCCTAAGTTTTTTCATCTTGTCATAAAGTGCGCGGAGTAATTTTGCGTCGAACCCGGTCCCCACTTTACCGGCGAAGAGGAGCCGACCTTTCGCGCGCGAAGGGCCTTCGGAAGTGGAGTGCTCGTTGTATCCAACCAGGAGCGCCCCAAAATGTGTCCGCGCGCCTGCCGGAGGCGTGAAACCCCCGATAACAAATTCCTGCGCAGCGACGCACTTGAGTTTGATCCAAGCGCCGCTGCGCCTTCCCGGTTCATAGGGGGAATCGCGCAGTTTCCCCACAATCCCTTCCAGTCCGCGCTGCTTTACCGCCGCCAGCAGCCGCTCGGGATCTCCACCCAACTCTCCCGAGAACCGCAGAATGTCATCGTTCGCTGGAAGCAAGCGGGCGAGCAGCTCTTGGCGTTGTCTCAAGGGCAGGGAGAGCGTGCTGTGACCTTCCAGTTGAAGGAGATCGAAAACATAGAAGAGCAACGGCGCTCGTTTTTCTTCCAGCTCCGTCCGCTGCAAAAGTTGAAACGAGGACCTGCCTTCCTTGTCCAGCGCCACCACTTCACCGTCGACCACGCATTCGTCGGCGCGGAGACGAGTGCACGCCTCTGCGATTTCCGGAAACCGAATATTCAGCACGTTCTCGTTGCGGGAGACGAGCTTGATTTCGTGGCCACGCTTGAGCGCGAGCGCGCGGATGCCATCGAACTTGAGCTCGTAACTCCAGTCGCCTGTCTGCGGCGCGACCTCGACCAGGCGCGGTTTCATTGGATCAACAAAGCCAGGAGCCGCAGCTGGAAGGGAGCGTATCTCGGCGGACGGGATAATCGAACCGCTGCGGACACGTTTTTCTTTCGGCGCTGCCTTGCTTGGGCCTGACCTTTGAGCCGAGGCTTTCGACTTTTGTCCGGCGGCTGATTTCGCGCCCCTCGCTGCCGCTTTCGCCACCTTCGCCTTGAAAGAATCGGCCTCTCCCGGCCGATTCGATTGCCATTCCGCATCGCGATCCGTCGCGATTTGTTTCATCGTGCGGCCGCTTTTCACCGATTGATCATCGCGTTTTTGTGAGACTGGCTTGATGCCGCCGCCAGTCTTCATCAGCAGCCACTGATTCTTCCCGCCTTCGTTCTTAATCCGAATCAAGGCCCACTCCCCCTGGGTTTTGGCACCGTGCAAAATGACGTGAAACTTGCCCTGCCGCAGTCCTTCCAGGCCGTCCGCCGCGTGCGTCACCTCATATGTGCCTCGATCCCAGACCATGACCGTTCCTCCGCCATACTGCCCGGCTGGGATGATTCCTTCGAAATCAGCGTAGTCGAGGGGATGATCCTCTACTTCCACCGCCAGATGCCGCTCCGCCTGCGCCCACGGCAGCCCTTTCGGCACTGCCCATGACTTCAACACGCCATCCATCTCCAGCCGAAAGTCATAATGCAGTCGGCTGGCGTCATGCTTCTGGATCACAAACCGCGACGGCCCCTTCTTCTTCAGGCCTTTCCTTTTGGTAACGCCTGAGGGCTCGGCGGTAACGCCAAAGTTTCGTTTCTGCTGATATCGGCTTAAGCCCATGCGGCATTAAAACAAAAACCGCCACGCCGGCTCAACACCAGCGTGGCGGGAAATTGCAAACAAGCTAACTTTACTCGGCTTCGACGTTAATGGTGCTTTCGGCCAATTCCGTGAGCTTCTCGTCGGTCTCTTTTTCCTCGTCGAGTGTCTGCTGCAAGAGGTCGCAAGCGCCGTCTTTACCGAGCATCTCCGCCCAGGTGCGGACGGTGCCGTAGCTGGCAATTTCGTAATGCTCAACCTTTTGCGCCGCCGCGATCAGCGCCGCATCCATCACGTGCGGCTCCATCTCCTCACCCATAATTTCGGCGCCTTCCTCCAGCAGACCTTTCATTGCATGGCACGTCTTGCCCTTGGCCGTTTTACCGAGTTCCTCGAACACTTCTTCCAGGCGCTTAACGTGCCCGCGCGTCTGCTCCAAGTGCTCCTCGAAGCCAGACTTCAGCTCGCCGGAAGTCGCTTTTTTTGCCATCTTGGGCAACGCCTTCAGCAGCTGATTCTCCGCGTTATAAATATCCTTCAATTCTTCAACCAAAAGGGTTTCTAGCGAGTCGATCTTCATGTTTCCTCCAGTCAAATTATTTCTGCGAAGCGGCCAGATCACTCGAAGTGAACGTCGGCTAGGACCGCGCAAGAACTAAACGCATCGCCACCGCGGAATGCGCGTGCAGTTCGGCGAAAACCAGCTCCCGTCCGCACGCAAAGCAACGGCCTTAGGCTGCGGCTTCTTCGGCCGCAGTGAGCGAGGCTTCGTTGGCCAGCGGTTCGCCCACCAGATAGCGGGTGAAACGACGGACCACAATGTTCTCTCCCAGCGCCGCAATCCGGGCCGTAAGCAACTCTTTGATCGTTTGATCGGGATTCTTAATGAAGCCCTGCTCCAGCAGGCAAACGGTGCTGTAAAATTTGTCGAGCTTACCCTGCACGATCTTGTCGATGACCGCCTCTGGCTTTCCACTCACCTGCGCGGTGTAAATCTCGCGCTCCGACTCCATCAACGCTCCCGGCACGTCGTCACGACTCACGTAAAGAGGGTGCGCCGCCGCGATGTGCAGCGTGATGTCCTTCACAAATTCACGAAAGCTTTCATTCTTGGCGACGAAATCCGTTTCGCAATTCACTTCCACCAAGACCCCGACTTTGCCCTGCAAATGAATGTAGGAGGCGACCACACCCTCCTTGGTCGCGCGGGAAGCCTTCTTGTTCGCACTCGCGATCCCTTTGGTGCGCAGGATGGTCTCGGCCTTCGCCATGTCGCCTTCGGCTTCGGTTAAGGCGCGCTTACAATCCATCATGCCCGCGTTGGTCTTCTCCCGCAGTTGTCTGACTGTTTGAGGATCTATCTGCATTGCCAAAGATTAGAGGTTAGAAATTTCGTGAGAGCTTCTCCGTCGCGCCACGGTCACGCAGCCGGCGCTGGTGCGCTAGGCGGAAACGCCGGCCATCTCGGCACTGGAAACGCCCTGCCCGTTTTCCTTCGCCGAAACAATCGAGTCCACCAGCTTCTGCAAGACCACGCGAATCGCGCGGATCGCGTCATCATTCCCGGCGATCGGATAATCAATCACTTCGGGATCCGCGTTCGTATCGACGATTGCCACCGTCGGAATGTGGAGCCGCCGCGCCTCGCTTACCGCGTTCTGCTCCCGGGTGGTATCCACCACGACCATCGCTTCCGGCAGGCGTTCCATTTCCAGAATGCCATCCAAATTACGGCGTAACTTCGCCGCTTCACGATTGAGCGCCGCGAGCTCCTGCTTGCCCATCTTCCGATATTCCGGCGACTGCTCAATTTGCTCGATATATTTAAGACGCCCTATGCTTTTGCGAATAGTCGCCAGATTGGTCAACGTCCCACCCAGCCAGCGTTGATTGACGTAAAACTGCCCGCACGCTACGGCCGCTTCCTTGACCGCTTCCTGCGCCTGCTTTTTGCAGCCGACAAAGAGAATCTTACCGCCACGTCTCGTTATCTCCTGCAGGAAATCCGTCGCCCGCTGCAGCTGCCGCACCGTCTCATCGAGATTGATGATGTAGATCTGGTTTTTCTGCTCGAAAATGAAGGGACGCATTTTCGGATTCCAGCGCTTTGTCTGGTGCCCGAAATGCACGCCGGCTTCCAGCAACTCCGGCACAAGTTCAGTGGTATCGGCCATAGGGTAAAATCAAGCGCTCGCCGAGCTGGCGAGCGGACGGGAAAGATGCACGCTTTGATTGTTTGGCGCAACCAGAATCATACGAGCGATTTGCCACCCATTTTGGACGAAGACTCGCGCGACTCCTGTTCCACCTTCCGCGCCAGCAGCCAGCAAAGATCGGAGAGTCGATTGAGATAGCGCAGGATCTCGCCGTTAAAGCCTGCGCTTTCGGACTGCAGACGCGCCACGCGCCGCTCGGCTCGACGACACACTGTGCGCGCCAAATCCAGCGCAGCCGCAGCGAGCGAGCTACCGGGCACAACCCAATCCTTCGGGTAGAGAGCAGGATCTTCTTCCAATGCGTCGATCGCCGCGGTTAAGCGTTCCACCATCGATCCGTTCGTCGCGGTGAAGCCATCCTTGCGATAGCGCTCCAGATCTTCGGGTGCCGTCGCCAATTCCCCCATCACGTTGACTAATTCCCTCTGCACCGAGTGAACCTGTTCGCGGAGGGAAGCATCGGTCAGGGTCGCCCGCGCCAGTCCCAGAGCGCTCGTGAGCTCGTCCACGCAGCCGTACGCTTCCACGCGCGGATCCGTCTTCGGAACCCGCCGGCCATACATTAGCGCGGTGTCACCTCGATCTCCGGTCTTGGTTGCAATCGACATCGAGCCAAGACTGTAGGGCGCTTCAACAAAACGCCAACTCGAGCATCGTCCCTTTGAACGAGCTTATACTCCGCCCAAAAAAGGCGGGACCCGAAGACCCCGCCTCGCAATTATTGGGAGACCAGGATTAGCCGATGGCAGGTTGGGCCTCAGGCTCTTCCAGCATCGACGCACCTACCGGCTCACCTTTCTCGATCAGGCGAATTTCCCGATGTTTCGGGAATCCGCTTCCAGCCGGAATGAGATGACCCATGATGACGTTTTCCTTAAACCCGCGGAGGCGATCCACTTTTCCAAGAGTCGCGGCCTCAGTCAGCACGCGAGTTGTATCCTGGAAGGAAGCTGCCGAGATGAAGCTGTCGGTCTCGAGCGACGCCTTGGTAATTCCGAGTAACACCGGGACCGCTTCGGCGGCTTTGCCGCCTTGTTCGGTCACGCGCTTGTTCTCGGCTTCGAAGTCGAGCTTATCGACCTGATCGCCCCAGAGGAGACTGGTATCGCCGGGATCGGTGATCTTTACCTTGCGCAGCATTTGCCGCACGATGATCTCGATGTGCTTGTCGTTGATCTCCACGCCCTGCAGGCGGTAAACCTCCTGCACTTCGTTCACGAGGTGTTCCTGTAGATCCTGCGGTCCGCAGACTTCCAGAATCTCATGCGGCACCACCGGCCCTTCTGTCAGTTGCGAGCCCTTCTTCACGAAATCGCCCTTGAAGACAATGATGTGTTTCGTTAGCGGAATGAGATGCTCTTCCTCGGAACCAGTATCGACATCTTTCAAAATCAGCTTCCGCTTCCCGCGCACCGTTCCGCCCATCTCGACGATGCCGTCGATCTTGGCAATCTCGGCCGCATCTTTCGGGCGGCGTGCTTCAAATAGCTCTGCCACGCGCGGCAGACCGCCGGTGATATCCTTGGTCTTCGCCACCTTCCGCGGCGTTTTGGCCAGGAGCGCGCCTCCGCGCACCTTATGCCGTTCCTCCACGATGACGTGTGCGCCGGCCGGGATGGAATAGCTCGCCAGCACTTCCTTTTTCTCGCCCACAATCACGATCTGCGGGTGCAAATCCTCCTTGTGCTCGATGATGACCGTGCCCATCAACCCGGTGGCCTCGTCGACGTCGCGTTTAATCGTTACCCCCGCAATCATGTCGCGGAACTCTATCGTGCCGCTTTTATCGGTCAGAATCGGGACGTTATATGGATCCCACTGCACGAAGGTCTCGGTCTTTTTAACCTCGGAGCCATCCGCCTTGGCAATGACTGAACCGATGACGACGTTGTAACGCTCGAGCTCGCGCCCGTCGGCATTGTGCACGCCGATGGAACCATTCTTGTTCAGCACGATCCACGAACCGTCAAGCGCCTGCACCGTGCGCAGATCGTTGAATTGAATGCGCCCGTCGTTCTTCGCCTTGATGATCGGTTGTTTAAATGTCTGGCTGGCGGTGCCGCCGATGTGGAACGTCCGCATCGTTAACTGCGTCCCGGGCTCGCCGATCGACTGCGCGGCAATGATGCCGACCGCTTCGCCGAGTTTAACGAATTGCCCAGTGGCGAGATTGCGCCCGTAACATTTTGCGCAAACGCCGCGCCCGCATTCACAGGTCAGAACCGACCGGATCTTCAACTGCTCGACTCCGACCTTCTGCAGATTCGCCGCGATCGTCTCGTCGATCAGCTGGTTCGCCTTGACGATCTTCTTCTTCTTTTCAACCGGATCCGCAATCGTTTCGCAACTGACTCGTCCCACGATGCGGGTCGCAAGATCCACCACTTCCTCGTCCCCTTCGTAGATGGAGCGCACCACGATTCCGTTGACGGTCCCGCAGTCCTCTTCGTTGATGATGACATCCTGCGAGGCATCGACGAGCTTGCGCGTCAGGTAACCGGAGTCCGCGGTTTTCAGCGCGGTATCGGCCAGACCTTTGCGGGCGCCGTGCGTGGAGATGAAATATTCCAGCACGCTGAGACCTTCGCGGAAATTCGAGGTGATCGGCCGCTCGATGATTTCACCGGACGGTTTTGCCATCAGACCACGCATGCCGGCGAGCTGTCGCACCTGCTGGCGGTTGCCGCGCGCGCCCGAGTCAACCATGAGGTAAACGGGATTGAGTTCCTTGCGTCCCTCGTTGTGTTCAAGGGTACGGAACATGACGTTGGAAATCTCGTCGCCGGCGTGCGTCCAGATGTCGATGATCTTGTTGTACCGCTCGCCATCCGTGATGATGCCTTTGCGATACTGCTGTTCGACGGTCCGGATCTGCTTGTAGGCGTTGTCCAATTCGATCTGCTTCTCTTTCGGGATGATCATGTCCGAGATCCCGATGGAAACGCCCGCCTTAGTCGCTTCCCGGAAACCGAGTTCTTTCAGCTCATCGAGCGTCTCGACCGTGCCCTGCTGACCGGAAACCTGGTAGCAACGCCAGATAATGTCGCTGAGCTGCTTTTTGCCCGCGGCGCGGTTGAAGAAGCCCATCCCTTCCGGCCAGATTTGATTAAAGATTACCCGGCCGGCGGTGGTCTCCATCACCCGCGTGTTCTTATCGCCGTAAATGGTGTCCTTCCCGAAGTCCGGGTTCTTGAAGCGAATGCGGTCATGCGTTTTGACCGAGCCTTCCGCCATGGCGAATTCCACCTCAACCGAATCGGCAAACAGCGGCAATCGCGTTTCCGCGGCGCTACCGGCACCGCGTCGCGGATTTTGCGTCAAATAATAACAGCCCAAGGTGATGTCCTGCGACGGCGTGGTGATTGGCTTACCGCTCGATGGAGAGAAGATGTTGTTCGGTGCGAGCATGAGCATGCGCGCTTCCATCTGTGCTTCCACTGAGAGCGGCACGTGCACCGCCATTTGATCACCGTCGAAGTCCGCGTTGTAAGCGGTGCAAACAAGCGGATGAATCCGAATCGCTTCGCCTTCGATCAATTGCGGCTCGAAAGCCTGGATGGAAAGGCGGTGCAAAGTCGGCGCGCGATTGAGCAGCACGGGATGCCCGCGAGTGACCTCCTCGAGGATGTCCCACACTTCCGGCGTCTGCCGCTCGATCATTTTCTTGGCGCTGCGCACGGTGTGGACGTAACCAAGATCCTTCAGTCGCCGGATGATGAAAGGCTCGAACAGAACGAGCGCCATCTTCTTCGGCAGACCGCACTGGTGCAGCTTCAGTTCCGGTCCAATGACGATGACCGAACGACCGGA
>JBDTXE010000033.1:0-11929 GCA_040006335.1 Verrucomicrobiota bacterium
GAGAACGGCGACGCCTGGAACTACTTCACCCATGAACAGGCGCGCGCCCGCGCTTATCGCTGGGGCGAAGATGGCATTGGCGGAATCAGTGATTACCGCCAGCGCCTTTGCTTCTCTTGGGCGTTTTGGAATGGCGTCGATCCCATCCTGAAGCAGCGGCTCTTCGGCCTGACGAATAGCCAGGGAAATCACGGCGAGGACGTGAAGGAAGTTTACTGGTATCTCGACAATACCCCCACGCATTCCTTCATGCGGATGGTTTATCGTTATCCGCAAGCGGCTTACCCCTACGCAGAGCTGTTGCAGGAAAATAAGGCACGTTCCCGCCTGGAGCCGGAGTTCGAGCTCTGGGACACCAACGCGCTGCAGGACCGCCGCTATTTCGATATCGAATTGAGCTACGCGAAGGCCGCCGTGGATGATGTTTGCATCCGCGCCAGCGTCGAGAACTGCGGTCCGGTGGAAGCCAGCCTGACCGTTCTACCCACCCTGTTCTTCCGTAACACCTGGTCGTGGGACTTTGATAGCATCAAGCCTTCGATCCAGCTCGAGAGCGACGGTGTCGTGGCGTCGCACCGCGAGCTGGGCAGCTACCGCCTTCGTGGCGATCCGGTGCGCTGGCTTTTCAGCGAAAACGAAACGAATGCGCAAAAGCTCTTCGGCGGTCAAAATTCGTCGCTCTACATGAAAGATTCCTTCGAGCGTTACCTCGTGGAGGGCGAGCATGACGCCGTCAATCCTTCGTCCACAGGCACGATGGTATCCGGTGTCTACCAGCTCCGGCTGGGACCGGGGGAGAAGCGAGAAATCCTCCTTCGCCTGAGCAAGGGAGGAGAGGCCAAGCCGGAGACGCAGTTCGTTTTCAAGCAAAGAGAGAGTGAAGCTAACGAGTTTTATAATTCACTACCGGGTAAACCCTGCGCTCCAGAGTACCTAACGATTCAACGCCAGGCTTTCGCTGGCTTGCTCTGGAATAAGCAGTTTTATTATTACGTCGTCGAGCGCTGGCTTCAGGGCGATCCCGCGCAACCGTCGCCGCCCGCCGCGCGTCTCAACGGCCGGAATTCAAATTGGCGGCATCTCTACAACGAGCGCGTCATGTCCATGCCAGATACCTGGGAGTATCCGTGGTATGCGAGCTGGGACCTCGCCTTCCATTGTCTTACCCTCGCTCTCGTCGATCCGCATTTTGCCAAGGGCCAGCTTGATGCCATCGCTCGCGAATGGTTTCAAAGTCCCAAAGGCGAATTCCCGGCCTATGAATGGCGCTTCGGTGATGTCAATCCGCCGGTAATCGCCTGGGCCGCTTGGCGCATCTACAAGATCGAACAGAGAAGCCAGGGAAAGGGTGACCGGAGGTTTCTGGAAACGCTTTTCCACAAGCTCCTGATCAATTTCACTTGGTGGGTTAATCGCAAAGATTCCGAAGGTAAAAACATCTTTCAGGGCGGCTTTCTTGGGCTGGACAACATTGGAGTCTTCGATCGCAGCGCGACGCTACCGGACGGCGCCCGCCTGGAGCAGAGTGATGGCACGAGCTGGATGGGCCTGTTCTGCCTCAACATGATGCGGATCGCTCTCGAGCTAGCGCGCTACAATCCCGTTTACGAAAACATCGCCACCAAATTCTTCGAACACTTCCTCAATATTGCCGCAGCGATGAACAACCTTGGTGGTCGCGGTATCGGGCTCTGGCATGAGGAAGATGGTTTCTACTACGACGTGCTGCATTTTTCCGACGGCAACCCGTTTCCACTGCGGGTCCGCTCTCTGGTGGGATTAATGCCACTGCTGGCAGTCGAAACCATCGAGCCAGAGCTTTTGGCCGCGATGCCAGGATTTGCTCAGCGACTTGAATGGTATCTA
Organism: Verrucomicrobiota bacterium; assembly: GCA_040006335.1. Classification (GTDB taxonomy): domain Bacteria; phylum Verrucomicrobiota; class Verrucomicrobiia; order Chthoniobacterales; family UBA10450; genus AV69. Next base: position 1,867 of record JBDTXE010000033.1, read on the forward strand.
CAGCATCGGCCGGATCTCACGGGCTTGATTTCGCGCTGGCACGAGCCGGGCGCAGGGGACCGCCGCCTAATCGCCCTGACCCGAGGGCACCGCATGAAATGCCTTCTCCGGCGAATGCTCGATCCAGCTGAATTCCTGAGCGATTTTGGCGTCCGTTCCTTGAGCAAATTCCATCTCGATCATCCTTATTCGGTAAATTTCGCGGGAGCGACGAACACCGTCTCGTATGAGCCAGGAGAATCGCAGACTGGACTGTTTGGCGGGAATTCGAACTGGCGGGGACCAGTCTGGTTTCCGATTAATTATCTACTCATTGAGTCTCTTCAAAAATTTCACCATTACTACGGCGACGATTTCAAGGTTGAATCACCCACCGGCTCGGGCCGTTTCCAGAGCCTTTGTGAAATCGCCGATGATCTCTCCAAACGGCTGATTAGTCTCTTCCTCCCCGACGGGAAGGGCCAACGGCCCTGTCTTGGTGCTTCAGTCGGCGCGTTCGACGCGCAGCGAGACGGTGATCGCTGCTGGTTTCACGAATACTTCCATGGAGATACGGGCGCCGGGCTCGGAGCCTCCCATCAGACTGGTTGGACGGCGCTGGTGGCGAAACTAATTCAGCAGCAGGGCAGCTTCGGAGGGCTTTCTTCGTGCGGCCCGAAGAAGCCGGAGTAGGGCACCCATCCTTTACGCAGGAGTGCTTACCAAAGTTTAAATCCTGGCGGGATGAATTTCCTTCGCAGGCAGAGCACAAAAGATTAAAGCGCCGAGCATCGCGAAATCCAGCAGGAGGTGACGACCAAAGCTCCAGTCTTTGCTGGCGTGGCCAAAGCAGCCGCAGGTCACATCCAAACCACGTGCCTTGGCGCCAGCGGAGGCCACGATAAAGACGCACGTCAGAAAACTCAGGAGCAAGAGCGCTCCCCGCGATACTCGCGTCCAGAGCAACGCCAGGCCGGCGATAACTTCCAACCAGGGCAGATAAAAGGCCAGAGCCACCGTCGCGAACCATGGCAGCAGGTGATAGTTCGAGATATCGGTGACAAAGCGAAGCGGGCTAACGATTTTTAGAATACCGGCGTAGATGAAGATCGCGCCCAGAACCACGCGCAACAAAAATTTAATGCGCATAGTGGCCGCTCTGCCATGCCTCCCAACCACCGGTGAGCACGTAGACGTTTTTTAATCCAGCCTCCTCTTTTAATCTTCGCGCGACTTCCTTGCTGGCATCGCAACTCTGGGCGCTGCAATAGACCACCAGCTTGCGGTCCGGTGTCCAGGCGTTGAGCATCGCCGGTAAGAGCTCGTCCCACTCACCGGCGTTGAGCAGAAAGGCGCCGGGGACGTGCTTCGCTTCAAACTGCTCGCGAGGTCGCGCGTCGATCCACATGACCTGCGCCGCGAACCCGTCTGCCTGGGCAAGATTAACCTCATCGCTGGGAGCAGGTTGCCGCCAGGAGACTCGCTCGCGGAAATAGATAGCTTCGCCTGCTGCGGGCAACAACGCCAGCGCCGCCAGACAGACGGCCTGCCGAAAGAAACTCCCCACTGACTACTCTGCGGCCGTCGGGTTCACCACACGAGCGGTCGCATAAACCGGCTTGCCGCCGTTTTCCGGCTCGATCTTCAAGGTAGCGTTGGCGCCGTGGTTCGTATCGTGCGGCTGCACTTCGATCTTAAATTCGTGAGGGCCGGTGGAAGTCACTTTCGTCCCGAAGTCATTTGTCGAACTGCTTACCTTCAGGGTCGCGGTAGTCAATTCTGTCGCTGCCTTTACTGAAATTGTTTTAGGCTTAGGAGGTTCATTATTCTCCCAGTAGACAAAACTAGGCCGGATTTCCAAGGGCTGGATGACAAAAGCGCGAAGGGTCAGCGTCGCGGCCGGGGTCTCGGGGTTATCTGTTTGCACCGCCACCGTCTTCTGCTGCAGCCCCGGGTTCGAGCCCAGCTTGAGGGTCGCGGTAATTTCTCCCGCCTCTCCCGGTGCCACCACGTCTTTTTTCAGACTGGCCGTCGTGCACCCGCAGGAAGGGTGGACCGAAAGGAACCGCACCGGTTCATTACCACTGTTTTTATACTTAAAGACTGCAACCGCGGTCGTGTCTCCAAGCTTTGGATGCAAGTCGACCTGTTTCTGCTCCCAATCGAGTGCCGCCGGGCATGCGCTGGCGAGGACGAGGAACAGCAAGGTCATTAGTGACGTTGTTTTCATGTGTAGTGCTCTTCAATATAGGCAGAGACAGCGGAACGCCAGTCGCGCGGCCGCACGCCGGTCTCGGCCGCGAATTTTGAGTTATCGAGCACGGTGTAGACCGGCCGCGACGCGACGAAATCCTTCATCTCTTCCAGTCTGAGCGGCGTCACCTCTTTCGCGCGCATGGGCAGGCCGAGTTGGTGGCAGCAATCAAGTGCGTGCTGGGCATATTCCCGCCAACTGCACGCGCCGCCGTTCGCCAGATGCAGGATCCCGCTACATCTCGCGGCGAAAGCAGCTCGCAGCCACTCCGCCAAATCCAGGGTGTAGGTTGGCGTTGAATACTTGTTCCCGATAGCGCTCACCTCCTTCTCGGTCCGCGCCTTTGCCAGAACCTGATCGACAAAGCTTGGCCTGTCCGGCCCGAATACCCACGATACTCTCGCGATCAAATGCTCGGGAGAGACGGTTTGCACCCGCTGTTCGCCCTCGTACTTCGACTCACCATAAACGCTGATTGGCCGCGCGGCGTCGTTTTCCGTATAGGGCGACTGCGCCTTGCCATCGAAGACGTAGTCCGTGCTGATCTGGATGAAGCGCGCGCCCCGTTCCTGGCAAAGGCGGGCCAAGTGCTCTGGCGCCTCGGCATTGATCTGCCTCGCTTCTTCCCGGTGGGTTTCGCAATAGTCCACATTCGTAAGTGCGGCGCAGTTGATCATGAGGTCGAACGGAAGTCCGGCCAGTCGCCGCTCCGCCGCTTTGGGCTCGGCTAGGTCCAGCTCCTTTCGGTTGAAGCCCGTCACCTGAAAACCGTTCGCGTAGGCGCGACAGAGCGCCGAGCCCAGGCGCCCGCCTGCACCAACGATGACCACGTGCTCCATCCCGGGACTTTAGCGCACGTCATCCGCTCGCGGGAAACAAACATAGGCCCGCCGCGGCGAAGATAATCTGCTGCGGCCAGTGCCAGGGGAACACCGGCCGACAGCAGATCGGGGGGGGAATCTACAAATCCATCGCGGCGGCGGCCGAAGCTAAGTTAGTCGCGAGACGCCGAAGAGGACGCTGAATCCTTTGAATTCGTGAGTGTTCGATTGCGGCCATGAAAAGTTGTGTTCCTCCAAATAAGAGAAGCGCAAACGGCCGACGAAAAGGGCCAAAATAATGATTCTTTTCCTCCACTCCAACGCAGCTCGCAGCAACAGTTACTTCACGAGCACGCGTCTCGGCACGGCTGGCACTCGCATATCTAATCGGTGCTTTAATTCAGGCCGTAAACCTCCACCAACGCCGTCCCGGTTGTGTTATTCACCCCGCGGACGACGGCTGTGTAATTACCAGCCGGGAGAGCCGCAGTGATCGCAGGCTCAAGATCACTTGGCGGTGCATAAGGCGTTGCGGCGATGGCCGCCTGTTGACTGGCCTTCCAGTTGTCATTTGCGCTGATGAGCCCGCCGTTGGCGTTCCGGAGTTCGAGAGTCGGGTCGGCCAGTGCGTCAGCGACCCCGAAACCGGTCAGCGTTGGGCCGAGCGCACGTATGACGACTCGCTTCCCAGCCCCCTGAATGATGAAACCGCCGATCATCGCCTTGTCTGCCGTCAGCACTTTTCCGCGCGTGGAGATATTGCTCAGAATGGAGCTTGTGCCGGTTCCCAAGTCGTAAACTTCCGCGAGGGCGACTCCAGTGGTGTTCCCAGCACCGCGCACGATTGCCGTGTAGCGGCCCGGAGGAAGGGAGACAAAGATGGCGGCTTCGTTCGCGTTCGGAGGACGCAACGTCGTCGGAATCGATGACGCGTTCGTCGCCTGCGCCCAGTTGTCGTTGAAAGCGAGCAAAGCCCCTGTCGAGTTGCGCAGTTCGATCGTTGGATTTGCCAGCACACCCGTCACGCCAAAGCTGGAGAGTGTCGGACCGAGCGCGCGAATGAGCACAGTGCGATTGCCGCTGCCATTGAGGATAAACCCGGCAATGAGCGCGTTATCGCCCGTATCGACAAATAGGCGCGTCGAAATGTTGTGCAAGGTCGCTCCACTTAGAAGCAGGACACTGGCATCCTGCGCGATCGCCAGGTCGAGAGCGGAAATATCGTAGCGGTGCTGGTAGTTGTAGACGACGCCATTCATGAGATCGCCCAGCAGGTTCGAGCCAGGACGAGGCGAGTTGTTCCCGAGATGGCCGGGGTTCCCATAGGTAATGGGCACGGGCCCGCCGTAGCGAGCTTCCGCTGCGGGCCCGACAAAGTAGAAGTTACTCCCGTCAAAGTGGACGTTGGCGTCAAAGGTCGACATGTAGGTCGCGGGCAGCTGGCCGGTGGTGCCGTTGATAAAGCCGCTAAAGGCAAAAGAGTGACCTAGCTCATGAATAAACAGCGACATACTATCGATGTGATTCGGCGGGATAGGATCGGTGCGCAGAGAAGGATGTGGGTCCAGCCAGACCATCGTGGCCAGATAATCGGGATTAATCCGGATGTGAATGTCCGGGGTAGCGCCGTTGGGATCGACGCCACTTTTCAGTTCATGCTCGGCTCCCTGCTCATAGATGTCGCGGGTCCCGTCATTGCGAAGGAAGGAACTGGTAACACTCGCGCCATCGATCCTCGCGATGGCGGTGGTAAATTCCACCTGCACCTCCAGCGAGCCGGAGCCGGCGAGATACTTCGCCCAATCTGCTCCCGCCGCCTGGATATTGGCCGTCAAGGCGGCGTAATAGGCCTGATGGGCACTTCCCGGGTCGCTGAAAGAAACGGGGAAAGTGATCGCGGCGTCCGCCGCCAGGGCGGCTCCGAGGAGAGGGAAACAAAGAGACAGTCTAAGCCAGAGGTAACGATTCATAGGATGCCGAGGTGAAAGGTAAGGAGAAGTGAGGGAAATATTAGTTCACGGCATAAACTTCGATCAGGCCAATTCCGACGCTATTATTGGCGCCCCGAACGACCGCCGTATAGTTACCCGCCGGCAGATTACTCACAAGCGCCGCCTCGGCGTCGTGTGGCGGGGCATAACCGCTGGCGGTGATGAGGGCCTGCTGACTGCTCTTCCAGTTATCGTTAGAGGCCAGGAGCGCACCATGCGCGTCGCGCAATTCCAGGGTGGGATCGAGCAGCGCATTGTGGATGCCGAAGTCGCTGAGTGTTGGCCCCAGCGCACGGATGACGACGGTCTTGCTCGGGCCCTTGATAATAAACCCACCGATCATCGCCTTGTCGCCACTCTCCACCATGCCGCGCGTGGAAATATTGCTCAGACTGGAGGTGCTGGCGTTATCCAGGTCATAAACCTCGGCCAGTGCCACTCCCGTGCTGCTGTTCGCCCCCCGGACCACCGCGGTGTAATGACCAGGAGCAAGCGAGGCGAGGATGGCAGCCTCGGCAACGTTGGGCGGTCTCAAACCAACGGGGATAGAAGAGGCGTTGGCCGCCTGACCCCAATTATCGTTAGCGGCGAGAACGCTTCCACTCCCGCTATGCAGCTCGAGCGTGGGATTGGCGAGCGCGCCAGCGACGCCAAAGCTGGTTAGTGTCGGTCCCAGCGCGCGCACGAGGACGGTTTTGGCCCCCGTGCCGGAAAGGATAAACCCGGCAATGGGAGCATTATCGCCGGTCTCGACCTGCAGCCTGGTGGAAATATTGCGCAAAGTAGCAGCGACACTCGGCGTTCCCGAGACCTTGCCATCCGAGGGCGTGACGGTGCATGTGACAGTGGCGCCTGCCGCCACCGCCCCCTTGGGAATCGCATCAGCCAAACCTGCGCTAACGATATCGCGCACGACCACATTATTGACGCGCCAAACATAGTGATAGCGGACGTAATCGTAATCTGGATCGAGATAGAGCATGGAGGAGGTCACCCGGCAAAAGGTGACGGCGGTCGGAGAAGGGGTGACGGGATCTAACGTGGTCTGAATCGGCCCCGGAGGTCGATTTGGAAATGGAGCGGCGCTGACAACGGTGAAAGGGGCTTCAGTGAAGAGGACGTCGTCAATCAGAATCTGAAGCTTCCAGCTCCCGAGAGTGTCCAGATTAAGGGTATAGAAGAATTGTAGATAGGGGTTGCGCCCGAGCGGGCTCGGAAAGGTAAAGCGACTCGTGGTAAAGGCGATGGAACCGTCAGGTCGCACATAGCGGCCAGTGAAACTTTTGACCCCTTCAGCGTTACCGCACAACATCCATATCCCGACGCGCTGCACGCCCGCCAGGAATGTGCCCGTGCGCGTGGTGTCGTAAGGATATCCCTGCCAGGTGCTGAGATCCTGGTTGGTGAGGACGACCTGCCGGAGGTAGAAGTCAGTGCGAAAGGGCGGCTGCGCCACCCAGCCCGAGATGCCCGGGCGCGCCACTCCGGCAAAAGGTTCGTAAAGGACGCCGTTAACTTCGCATTGGAAATGCAGATGCGGCGCGGTGCTGTTGCCGCTGCTTCCGGTCAACCCGATCTGCTGCCCGGCCTTGACCTGCTGCCCCATCGCCACCGCCACGCTCCCTTTTTTCATATGTATATAGGTGGTCGTCTGGCCGTTGCCGTGGTTCAGTGTGACATAGTTCGCGGGCAGGTTGTTCGTGGTCGTGTTCATGTCTGGCTCGCCATCGTGCGCCGCCACCACCGAGCCATCGAGAGCCGCGAAAATAGGCACGCCGATCGCCTGCGCGGTGAAGCCGTTGATGTCAGTATCACAGCCGTTGTGACTGTTGTAGGTGTAATCGGTGCCGTTGTATGCGCGGATGCCGGCCGATGTATCCACATCAACGAAATTGTTCGGGAAGAGGTCGCTAAAGAAATTTCCGCCCTGCGGATAGAACGGCAGCTTCTGCACGTTAGCCGGTGGCGCGAAGTTCTGCGCCAGCAACGTTCCACTGCCACTGAACAACAACACCATGATCAAGCCCTCCCCGCAGCGGCGCCACCAGCTGGACCGCCTGAAAATTCCATTAAAATTGCTCATCCGTGATTCCTTCATCAATGAGTAACGCGTAAAAAGAGATCCAAAAAGGGACATCAACCGTGAAATTTTTGACTATATCCCCTAATGCGCATCGGTTTCCCGTTGCCGGGAATGCACCGGTTAGAGTATTATCCGCAACGACCATGAGAACTCTGCGTTAAGAGCTCTCGGGTTTTTCTATATGCCTTCCTCCCCCCCTGAGCAGGTCACCCGGCTTCTTCTGCGCTGGAATAGCGACGGGGACGCTGCTCGATCGCTCATGCCACTCGTCTATGAGGAACTGCGCCAACTCGCGCGCCAGTACCTCCGCCGAGAACGATCGGGCCACACCCTTCAAGCTACCGGCCTGGTGCACGAAGCCTATCTCCGCCTCGTCGATCAAACCACGACCAAGTGGCAGGATCGCGCGCACTTTTTTGCCGTCGCCGCGCAGGCGATGCGCCGCATTTTGGTGGATTACGCCCGCAAGCACGCCGCCGAAAAAAGAGGGGGCAAGATGGAAAAAATCACTTTCAACGAGGATCTCGTTCCTTCCGCCGGACCTAATATCGACTTCGTCGCTCTGGATGACGCCTTGCGCAGCCTCGCGGCCTTTGACCCCCGCCAAAGTCAGATCGTGGAACTTCGATTCTTCGGAGGTCTCTCCGTGGAAGAGGTCGCCGAAATCCTCGACATCTCCGACCGGACGGTGAAACGCGAATGGCGGATCGCCAAGGCTTGGTTGAGGCAACAGGTCGTGATAGGAGAGAATCATGCCGCCGTCGGTTGAACGGTGGGATCGAATCAAGGAACTGTTTGATCTCGCCCTGGAGCTCCCGCCCGGCACCAGAGGAGATTGGCTCCAACAGATGTGTGCGGGCGACCCCGCCCTGGGCCAGGAAGTCGAACGGCTGCTCGCCTCCGACGCACGCACAGACGATTTTATCGAAGAGCCAGTTTTCGTTTTTCCCGAAGACCTCTTTCCCGGCTCGGAGCCGGACGATCTAGTCGACCGCCGATTTGGTTCTTATCGCATCGTGCGCGAAATCGGGCGCGGGGGACTCGGCGCAGTCTACCTCGCCGTCCGCGCGGACGATGAATACCACAAGGAAGTCGCGATCAAGGTAATCAAGCGCGGTCTCGATACGGACGAAACTCTCCGGCGATTTCGCAACGAACGGCAGATCCTGGCGCAGCTGGACCACCCTTACATCGCGCGTTTGCTCGATGGCGGGACCACGGAGAGCGGGCTTCCCTATTTTGTGATGGATTACGTCGAGGGCGTGCCGATCAGCGCCTATTGCAGCAGCCAGCAGCTCTCGACCCGGGCGCGACTGGAACTTTTCCGCTTGGTTTGCAGCGCCGTCGCCTACGCGCACCAGAACCTCATCATCCACCGGGACCTCAAGCCCTCGAACATTCTCGTAACCGCCAAAGGGGAGCCCAAGCTCCTCGATTTTGGGATTGCCAAGCTCCTGCAGGAGGAGGAAGGCGCGGCTCTAACGATTCCTGAATTGAGAATGCTGACCCCGGAATACGCCAGCCCGGAGCAGATCCGGGGCTTGCCTTTGACGACCGCGAGTGACGTTTATGCGCTGGGCGTTTTGCTCTACGAGATCCTGACCGGGACAAAACCATATTCCTTGAAGACGAGCGCACCGGAAGAAATGGCGCGTGCGATTACGGAACTTGAGCCGCGCAAGCCGAGCCTCACCGTCAATAGCCTGCGCTCGATCGACGGCGCTGCGAACCGGGAATCCGCGACTCCCCCACACCTTGACCCGCGTTTGCTGCGGGGAGACCTCGATAACATCGTCCTGATGGCGCTGCGCAAAGACCCAGCGCGCCGCTACGCTTCGGTGGCGCAGTTTTCCGACGATATCGAGCGCCATCTCAAGGGCCGCCCGGTAATCGCTCGCCCAGACACCTGGAACTACCGCGCCACGAAATTTGTCGAGCGCAACAAAATCACCGTCGCGGCGGCGCTTCTCGTTCTCCTCAGTCTCATCGCGGGAATCGTTGCCACCAGTTGGCAAGCGCATGTCGCCCGGGAAGAGCGGGCCCGGGCGGAACGTCGCTTTGACCAGGTGCGAGCGCTGGCCAAGTCTTACCTGTTCGAATTCCACGATGCCATCGAAGGTCTGCCCGGATCGACACCCGCGCGGGAACTCTTAGTCCGCCGCGCGCTGCAGTATCTGGATAGCCTGGCGGCGGAAGCGCAGGACAACGATGACCTGCAACGGGAACTCGTCCTCGCTTACGTCAAAGTGGCCAATGTGCAGGGTAACCCGACTAACGGGAACCTTGGCGACACCGCGGGCGCCCTCAGCAGTTATGGCAAAGCGCTTTCTTTGGCTCGCCGCCTGGCGATTGAGAGCAACCCGGCCGACCGCCGCGCCCTTGCTCTCGTCCACGAGAAGATGGGCGACGTGTTGGCCGCTGCCGGAAAAATTCCCGAAGCGGTCACGAGCGCGGAAGAATCACTCACTATCTTTCATGCTCTGGCGCACGATCAGGCGGGTAAAATCTCAGAGGCCATCAGCCACATCAAGGTCGGGGACGTTCTCGGTAATCCCGATTTTCCCAACGCGGGAAAGCCCCAAGAAGCGCTCGCGCAATACCAGATCGCCGCCGACATGCTGAACGCGGTACGCCACGCCGACCCCGCGGAGTCAAAGAGCGCTCGGATGCTCGGGATCGTGCACGAGCGCATCGGGACGATGAAAATTCAACAGCGTGACCTCGACGGGGCTCTGGCGGCTTACCGTCGGTCACTCGATATCCGCGAAAATTTGGTCAATCAGAATTCGACCGACACCCAATGCGCCCGCGACGTCGGCGTCGCTCACGAGAAAATCGCGAACGGTCTGGTCGAGCGCGGGGAACTGGTCCCCGCCTTGGAAGAGCGTCGCAAGTCCCTCGCGATTTTTCAAAATCTGGTCCAGTCTGATCCGAA
>JBDTXE010000034.1:0-11728 GCA_040006335.1 Verrucomicrobiota bacterium
GAGTTTCAAATCGGCGCGACGGAAGGCGACGGCAAACCGCTGAATGAGCTGCTGCTGATGCCCGCCCTGAATTTCCGCGGCGTCGAAGCGGGTCACGTGGGCGCGCAGGCCTCTAACACCATCCAGCCGGAGGCGCGCGCCTCGATCGACTTCCGCCTTGTTCCTAACGAGACGCCGGAGTCGGTCCGTTATTTGGTCGAACGGCATCTCGAGGCACAGGGCTATCAACTCGTCCGGGAAACGCCGGACGCAGGCACGCGGATGAACTATCCGAAGATTGCGAAAGTGGAATGGGGCGCCGGTTATCCTCCCGCTCGTACCGCCCTTGATCTTCCGTTGTCGAGGGGAGTTGCCGACATTATGACGGCGGCGGGGCACGAACCCGTCTTACTCCCGAGTGTGGGCGGCAGCATTCCGATGTATCTCTTCCAGCAGCCGCACGACACCCCCGTCATCGGTTTGCCCATCGCCAATCACGATGACAACCAGCACGCCGCTGACGAAAACCTGCGCCTGCAAAATCTCTGGGACGGGATCGAGATTTTCGCCGCGCTCATGACCTCCGTCAGCGGCGACAGCCTCGGGCTGACACCCTAAAGAGGGCAGGCGTTAGTTTCGCTTCGCCTACCTGACTGACCGAGCCGGTAGAGCTCCATGATGTCTCGCACGCCACGATTGAGCGGCGTGGGAATACCGACGGCTTCTCCCAGTTCGACCACGCTCCCACTTAACCATTCCAGTTCGAGTGGTTTTCCGTGGTCTAAATCAGTGTGCATCGACGAGGTCATTTCGGGCGACAAACCATCGCAAAACGCGAGCCGGTTTTCCGCGAAGTCCTCCGGGAGCGCCACTTGATGCGCGCGCCCGACGGCGACGACCTCGCGCATGATGTCGAGGAGGAAGGAGCGTGTTCGTCGGTTTTCGCGGATCGGTCCGATCGTGGAACGCATCGATGCCGTTGTCGCTGACGTGCCAGTGACGAAGACGAACTTCTCCCAGATCGCGCGCCGGATATCCGGGCTAATCTCGGCTTCGATTGCTGCACGCTGGCAGGCCGCGAGAAAATGCTCCGTCCGCCGCGAGACAGATCCGTCCGTTTCGCCGAAAACGAGTCGCTGCATCTTCCCGGTCTGTTTGACGACGCCGGGCTGGAGAATTTTCGCCACGATATAGCTCACTCCGCCGACGACGGCTTCGGGGCCCAGGATTTCCCGGAGCATTTTTTCTTTCTCCACGCCGTTTTGGAGCGAGATCACGGCCGTCTCCGGGCCCACGATTGGCTTTACTGCTTGCGCCGCGCTCCCAGTGTCCCAGAGCTTCACGCAGAGCAAAACGATATCGGCCGGTCCCAGGTCCGCGGGGTTCTCACTTGCCCGAACCTGCGGAAGATGAATGTTGCCCAGCTCGCTTTCGACGTGGAGGCCATGCGCGAGGAGGGCAGCGAGCTGTGGCCCGCGCGCGACGAAACCGACGTCGCATCCGCCTTGGGCCAGCCGCCCGCCAAAGCAGGCGCCGACTCCACCGGCGCCGACGATAATTACACGAAGCGACATTTCGTTAGGAAAAGACGTTTCATCAACCATAACTGGTAATCTCGCCCACCCAACTCTCCTAGGTCTGCCTTCCCCGCCGATCTTTCACAGAGATGGAGGGGAGCCATCTTTCCGGGATGACAGGGAATAAGGCGGATCGGCGAGCATCATACTCAGCAGCCGCTCATTACACATCAAACGAGCCAGGCTAAAAATAAAAATGAAGATTTCACGCGTACCAAAAAATCCACCCAAGAAGACGAAATCCCTAGAGATCGGCATGGTCGGACTCGGCCGCATGGGCGCAAACATGGCTCGTCGTTTGATGAAAGGCGGTCATCGTTGTGTCGGCTACGATCCCTCTCCGAAAGCGGTCAGGAAACTGGTGGCGGATGGCGCGAAAGGCGCGGCCTCGCTGAAGGAACTTGTGAGCAAGCTGAAGGCGCCGCGGGCGATCTGGCTGATGGTGCCTGCGGGAGATCCGACCGAACAGACCGTGCTGGAGCTGCGCGGTCTTTTGGAGAAAGGCGATGCCATTATCGACGGCGGGAATTCCAATTTCCACGACGATGTCCGTCGGGCAAAACTCGTCGGTGAAAAGGGGATAGAGTATCTCGATGTCGGAACCTCGGGCGGGGTGTGGGGTTTGGAACGCGGTTTTTGTCTGATGATTGGTGGACCCGAAGAGGCGTGCGAGCGTCTGGAGCCGATCTTCAAAACGCTCGCTCCCGGCGCGAGCGGCATTCCACCCACTTCAAAGGAAACGGCGAAATCGACGGCTGCAAAAGGATACTTCCGCTGTGGTCAAACGGGTGCCGGGCACTACGTCAAGATGGTGCACAACGGCATTGAGTATGGCCTGATGCAGGCCTATGCGGAGGGTTTTGACATTCTCAAAAGCGCCCACTGCAAAACTTTGTCCGAGGATGTTAGATTCGAGATCGACTTGCGCGGCGTCGCAGAAGTTTGGCGGCGTGGTAGTGTCATCACGTCGTGGTTGCTCGACCTCGCCTCCCAGGCTTTTAACAAGGACATGGAATTGGATCACTTCACCGGTTATGTGCAGGACTCCGGTGAAGGCCGCTGGACGATCAAGGCCGCGCTCGATCAAGGCGTGCCGGCGGAAGTGCTCACGGCTGCGCTCTACACCCGTTTTCGTTCCCGCGAGGTCCACACCTACGCGGAGAAAGTTCTCTCGGCCATGCGCATGGGTTTCGGCGGGCACGTTGAGCAGCCGCCGGAAATGCCGAAAGAAGCCAGCGCCAAAAGGGCCGTCTGATGCCGCGGCGCAAAATGGCTAACGAACCGGCGGCTGGTCCCTGCACCGTTGTCATTTTCGGTGCCTCCGGCGATCTGACCAAGCGGTTACTCGTTCCTGCGCTTTGTCATCTGCAATCGTTTCGCTTGCTGCCGCGGAATTTCGCGATGGTGGGCGTTGCTCGCTCGATTACAAAGGATGCGAGCTTGCGAGCTGAGCTGGGCAAAGCCGCGCGTGAGCTGAGCGAGATTCCAGTCGCCGATTGGAAAAAGTTTCAACGGAACATTTTCTCGTGCGCTGGAGATTTTGACGATCCCGAGACCTTTCGACGCCTGAGCGATTTGCTCGCTCGTCTCGAAAAAGAGCGCGGCACGGCCGGCAACGTTCTCTTTTATCTGGCCACTCCGGCGAACGCCTTCGCGCCGGTCGTCGAGGCGCTGGGCAAAGCCGGCTTATTGCAGGAGGAAAAAGGGGGATGGCGACGCGTGATTGTCGAAAAACCCTTCGGTCGCGATCTCGCGAGCGCGAAAGAGCTCAACCGGCAGCTCAGCGCGGTTTTGCGCGAAGATCAGACTTACCGCATCGATCACTATCTCGGGAAAGAAACGGTCCAGAACCTTCTCGTCTTTCGTTTCGGCAACGCTCTCTTCGAGCCGGCGTGGAATCGGAACTACATTGATAACATCCAGATCACCTTGGCCGAGACGCTCGGAGTGGAAGGGCGCGGGAAGTTTTACGAGACCGCCGGCGCCTTGCGCGACGTGCTCGAGAACCACGTCTTTGTTCTGCTGGCGCTCATTGCGATGGAGCCGCCGACATCTCTGCAGGGCGACGGACTGCGGAATGAAATGGGCAAGGTCCTTGCGGCCATTCATCCGTTCAGGAATTCCAAGGCGGTCTTCGCTCACAGCGCGCGCGGCCAGTATCGCGCGGGCAAAGTCGACGGCAAAAAGATCGCCGCTTATCGCGCCGAGAAAAACGTCGCGCGCGATTCAGAGGTCGAAACCTTCGCGGCGCTCCGGCTCGAGGTGGACAACTGGCGATGGGCGGGAGTGCCCTTCTATCTCCGGACGGGCAAAGCGCTCGCGCAACGCGCCACTCGCATCGTGGTGGAATTCAAAACCACGCCACTGATGCTCTTCGGCTGCGGCGAAGGACCGGTGCCGCCGGGACCGAATCGATTGATCTTTGACATTCAACCGCAGCAGGCGATCACGGTTCATTTCCGCGGCAAAACGCCGGGAGCAGGAATGCACACCGAACGCGTGACGATGGATTTCGACTATCGCGAGTTTCAAAAAGACCCGCGCGCGAATGGCTACGAGACTTTGATCTACGATGCGATGATCGGCGATAACACGCTCTTCCATCGCACCGATCTGGTCGAGACCGCGTGGCGCATCGCGACGCCCGTGCTCAAAGCGTGGGCGGCCAAAACGCCCAGAGAATTTCCGAATTACGCGCCCGGCTCAGAAGGTCCGGCGTCCGCCGACAAGCTGCTCTTACGCGACGGCCATCGTTGGTGGACCCCCGGGCCGCAACGCGCGCGCGCAGCTCGAGGAAGCGAATAACTCACATCACACATGCAAAACTCCGCCCGCGTTCAGGAAATCCTCTCTTGGTATGGAGGCGAAAATGTCGGCACCCTCTCGAACCTTGCTCGCATGATGAATTTCGGCCGGCTCGCCGGCACGGGAAAATTTGTCATTCTGCCGGTGGATCAGGGCTTCGAACATGGGCCGGCCCGCTCTTTCGCCTCGAATCCACCCGCCTACGATCCGCGCTACCATTTTCAATTCGCGCTCGATGCCGGCTGCAACGCTTACGCCGCGCCGCTCGGTTTTCTCGCAGCGGCCGCGCGCGATTTTGCTCACACCGGCCTCCCGCTAATTCTGAAATGCAACAACCACGATCTGGTCGGCGGTGACGAAAAGGATCCGGACCAGGCGGTGACCGCGTCAGTTGAGGACGCTCTCCGACTAGGCTGCGCTGCGGTTGGGTTCACCATCTATCCGGGCTCGAGTCACGCGCGGGAGATGTACGAGGAAATCCGCACGCTCGCTCGTCAGGCGAAAAATGCCGGGCTCGCGGTCGTGATCTGGAGTTATCCCCGCGGCTCTGCCCTGTCGAAGGAGGGCGAAACGGCGCTGGATATTTGCGGTTATGCCGCCCATCTGGCCGCGGAGCTGGGCGCAAACATTGTGAAAGTGAAACTGCCGACTGCGCACTTGGAGCAGGAGGCGGCCAAGAAAATTTACGAAGCCGAGAAATTCCCTCGCGAAACCATCGCCGAACGCGTGCGCCACGTTCTGCAATGCGCCTTCGACGGTCGGCGCATTGTCATTTTCTCCGGCGGCGCCGCCGAGGCGGACGATAAACTACTCGAACAGGTGCGCGGCATTCAGGAGGGCGGCGGATTCGGTTCCATAATCGGCCGCAACTCTTTTACCCGGCCAAAAGCGGACGCGCTGAAGTTGCTCGGGTCGATCATGGAGATCTACCAAGCCCCGTAGCGCGGCGAGCTATTGCCCCGCTTCCGGGAGGCTGGGCGATGATCGACCGAGTGCTTGGTCGACGGCAGCAAAGCGTTCTTCGATTTCGGTCCGGTCACATCCGTTCTGCACCCTGGCGCAACCGTCGTCGCGAATCTTGCGGGCGTGCCCGTACAGGACCTCCCGATCGCTCACGCGGCGAAGGTGAGGCGCGATTCTTTCCAGCACATTTAACTGTCGCAGGACGACTGCCACGCTCTTACTGCCGTATTGCCTGATCTGATTCAAAGCGGCGTCAGCCAGCCCGGCGAAGGTGACGCTCTTGGTGACGACACGCAATTTGCCGTGCTCGTCACAAATAAATGGAGAAGGCATTTTTCTCCCCGCCAGACGGATCAGCGAGTCGCCCAGCCATTCGAGGCACGTCAGGGCCGTAAAAGGATCGTTGATCCCTGGGGATAAAGCGCGCACCGCGACTTCCACCAGCTGATCGATGGAATATTCCACATCCTGCGTTGGCGTGCGTTCCGTGCCGAAGTAATAGGCATCGCGCAAGCGAGAAAGCTGTTCCTCGTTAATTTTTTCCTGTGGCCAGATCGATCCCAGCGAGGCGCCGAGAGCGACGAACTCGCCGGGGCGCCGGCTGAGTCGCAAGACGAGATCATTCTCCTGCGCCAGCTCCAGGAGATCTTCCACCGCGATGGCCTGGATATAGCCACTCTCACGCGAAAGCATCGGCTGGGATTGCTCTTCGAATCCCGCGGGCAAATCCTGCTCGGACTTCGTGGACGACTCTTCTTCGTGCCCAATCTGATCCGGATACAGGCGTTCGATTCCTTTTTGTAATTCTGCTGCGACGCGAGCGGTAAGATTATCCGCCAGGATCGAGGTCGAGATATGATGCACAAAATAGATAAGAAAGGCGACACTGGTTACGGCCAGGAGCAGACCGATCGTAACCGAGAGAAACGGGACGAAGTTGACCGTATCGGTGCCGCGGATGGTGCGGAGGACGAGCAGGCAATAGAGGAAGGTGGCAACAAAAACGCCGAGCACGGCTTGCGCGCCGCGGTCGTTGAGAAAGGTGCGGAGAAGCCGCGGGCCGAATTGGGACGAAGCCAGCGTGAGAGAAACGATGGTGACGGAAAATACGACGCCCGCCACGGTAATGGTGGACCCGGCAATCGTAGCCAAAACCTGCCGCGCGCCTTCCGGCCCGCCGGCCCAGATCCAACCCGTGGCGCGCGCCCATTTGGCGTTGATCAGCGAATCCGCATGGACAGTGAGGAAGGAAAAAGCCGTGGCGCTGGCGGCAAGGAGAGCGGGGAGAAACCAGTAGCTGCTGCGCCAGCGCTGCAGCAGCGCGCTGAAGAATGTCTTCATTCTTCGCCGCGAGGTTCTTCCGGTTTCGTCTCAGTTCCATTTTCTCGCGGGCGAGCGCGCCGGGCATCGCTCAGCGCCGCCGCCAGCCTACGGGAGGATGGCACCGGGCCGGTGCCCGCCGGCCAGCCTTCGCGCTGAAGCGCACGATCGCCGTCGGTTTCTTCGGTTTGATCGTGGAAGAGGACGTGTTGGGTGGGGAACGGGAGATCAATTCCATTGTGCAGCAATTTTTCTTTCACCGCCGTCAGCACGCGGTCGCGCGAATCCATCGCGTCGGAGCGCGACGGCGGAGCGACCCACCAGCGCAGCCGGATGTTCACGCTGTGAGCGGCAAGGTCGACCACAATCGCATCGGGCGCGGGATCTTTCAGGACTCCATCGATCTCCGAGACCGCGGCCACCATCAACTCTTTCGCTCGCGCGATGTTGTCGCCGTAGCCGATGCCCACGTCGTATTGGATGCGCCGATGGGCGGAGGCGGTGTTCACTGTCACCGCTTTGGTCAATAGTTCGCCGTTGGGAATGACGATGCGACGTCCGTCGTAGGTCCGAATAACGGTCGAGCTGGTTTCGACTTCTTCGACCGTGCCTTCGTAGTTGAGATATTCGATCTGATCCCCGACGCGAAACGGCTCGCGCAGCAGAAGAAGGATGCCCGCGAGAAAATTTTGCAAAATATCCCGAAACGCGAATCCGATGGCGACGCTGCTGATACCGAGCAATTGCACCAGTTGGCCGGGTTTGAAACTGGGGATGGCAACGACGAGCGCAATGAGCAACCCAACGAAGAGGATGACCCATTGGGCGAGGCGACCGAGGACGATGCCGACATTGCGACGCTTGCGTGAGCGCTCCGCCAGATTGCGCACTACGGCGCGGACACCTCGACCGGCGAGGTAAAAGAGGAGGAAGACAATGAGCGCGGCGACGAGGTAAGGCAGGCGGTCAAAGAGACCACGCACCATCTCGTGCAGACTGGTGGCAGCTTCCGAGAAATCCAATTTCATCCGTGGAGGAGTGAGCGCCACCGAGGGCGGCTCCTTACCCCTGCCATCGCTGCGCGGCCGAAGCAAGGAGGGCGGGGCTGAAGCGCACGGCGAGGGAGCGCAGTTGCACGGGACGGCGAAGCGACTGACCTTGGGTGTGCCTTCTACGCCTGTTGCTGGCGCTGCGTCGCCCCGGGAACTTGATCTGCAGGATCCGCTCGCCCGCTTTCGGGAACGTTTTTTCATCCCGCCCGGGCAGATCTATCTGGACGGAAATTCACTCGGTCTGCTCTCGCACGAGGCGGAGCGTTCACTTTTGCGCGTGCTGCAGACCTGGAAGAACGGTGGGATCGGCGGTTGGCTGGCGGACGATACGCCCTGGTTCACCATGGCGGAGACGCTGGCGGCGCGCGTCGCGCGCTTGGTGGGAGCGGAGCCGGACGAGGTGGCGATCGCCAACTCGATGACAGTGAATCTGCATCAGCTTCTTTCGACGCTTTACCGACCGAAAGCACAGCGCCGCAAGGTGCTGATCGATGCGAGCAGTTTCCCGACCGATCGCTATGCCTTGCGCAGTCATCTTCGCCTGCGCGGGCTCGACCCGGATGAGAACATTGTCATCGTGCGGCCGGGCGACTCGCGCTTTCTCGATGAAGGCCGGATTGAGGAAGCGTTGCGAAATCCGGAGCTGCAGATGGCACTCTTCCCCTCGGTCATATACACCACGGGACAGTTGTTGGATTTGCCCCGGATTTGTCGAGCCGCGCGCGAGAACGGCGTCATCATCGGGCTGGATATGTCGCACTCCGTTGGCGTGATGCCGCACGAGCTCGATGCATGGGGCGCGGATTTCGCCGGCTGGGGAAATTATAAGTGGCTGAATGCGGGGCCGGGCGCGGTGGCGGGACTCTTCATTGCGCGACGTCATTTCGCCGCCGACGGCCGGGTGGATGCGGGCATGGCCGGATGGTGGAGCGTGCATAAGGAAAGCATGTTCGAGATGTCGGATGAATTTTTCCCCGGCATGGGCGCCTCGGCTTTGCAGATTGGGACGCCCGCGGTCCTGAGCATGGCTCCGCTTGCTGGTGCGCTGTTGCCGGTGGAAGAAGCGGGGCTGGAACGGATTCGCGCAAAATCGCTGGCGCTAACTGATTATCTGATCGCGCTGATCGATGAAGAGCTGGCCGAATTCGGCTTTGAAATTGGAACGCCGCGCGAGGGACATCGCCGCGGTGGTCACGTTTCGCTGACTCATCCCGACGCGCAATCCCTCTCGGCCGCCCTGCGCGCGCGCGGAGTGGTTCCCGATTTTCGGAAACCTGATGTCATCCGGTTCGCACCATCGCCGCTCTACAACACCTTCACCGAAGTTTGGGAAGCGGTGCAGATTCTAAAGGAGATCGTCGTGACCGGGGCGCACAAGGCATTTGCGGCGATGACCGCTCTCGTGACATGACCTCCCTGGCGGAGGCGGGTCGGCGTCGACCTTCGTGGTTGTTGCCGACGCCGGCGCGCCGCGATGAGCTGGGCTCGGAACAGACGGCGCGCGGGCTCCTGGTCAGATTGATGCGGGGTGAAGATTTGCCGCGCGCTGATGCCGCCGCCCTGTTTGGTGCGGCGCTCGATGACCGTGTGACCGACGCGCAGGTCGGCGCGGCGCTGGTCGCGCTCGCGATCAAAGGTGAGACGGTGGAGGAACTGACCGGGATGGCGGAAGCGATGCGCGCCCGGTCGGTGCGGATCAGCTGTAAGCATGCGCTCTTCATCGATACGGCCGGCACCGGTTCTAGTTTTGCGAAAACATTCAATGTCTCCACCGCGGCGGCGCTGGTCTGTGCGGCTGCAGGTCTGCCGGTGGCGAAACATGGCAGCCGCGCGGCCACCAGTCTTTCGGGGAGCGCGGATGTCTTGAGCGAACTGGGCGTGAACGTTCACGTCGACGCCTCCGTTTCGGAAAGATGTCTGAACGAGATCGGGATCTGTTTTCTTTTCGCGCCGCTTTATCACCAGGCGACGGCGCGTGTGGCCGGGATCCGGCGGCAGCTCGGCGTGCACACCACTTTCAATCTTCTCGGCCCGCTGACCAATCCCGCGGGCGCGCCGCGCCAGATTGTCGGCGTCTGGCATGAGACGTTGCTCGAACCGCTCGCCCACACCTTGCTCGCGCTCGGAACAGAACGCGCCTGGGTCGTGCATGGCACCGATGGTCTGGATGAGGTCACCACCGGCGGAGTGACCCGGGTGGCGGAAGCGTTTGGAGGGGAAGTGAAAACGTTTACGCTGGAACCGGCAGAGCTCGGTCTGACGAGGTGCGATGAGCTGGAGAAACTGCGGGGCGGCGATGCCAGCCGGAACGCGCACCTTATTCGCGCCGTATTTAATAACGATCGCGGGGAGTTGATCGATTCCGCGCGGGATCTGATCGTGGCGAATGCCGCCGCCGCGCTTTTCGTGGGTGGGGCGGAGGATGATCTGCGGGCGGCGGCCGCGCGCGCGACGAAGAGCATTCGTTCCGGGGCGGCGAGGGAGAAACTGGAAGCGTTAGCAAAGCAGACTCAAGCCGCGTGAAGGAGACCGGATTTCTCGAGACGATTGTGGCTCGTCGCCGCGAAGATGTGGCCGGGTTGGACGCGCGGAAGTTGCGTGCCGCCGCGGAATCGAATCGGCACCAGCGCGGCTCTCATCGGCTGCGCGCGGCGCTGGCCAAGACCGACACGGTCAATATCATCGCTGAATTCAAGCGCGCCTCGCCGTCGCTCGGCTTTATCCGCGCCGATGCCAGCCTGACGGAAATGGTCACGCGTTACGAAAAATCTGGCGCCTGCGCGTTATCGATCCTGACGGAACCCGCATTTTTCCACGGCTCGCTCGACGATCTCTGTGCTGCGCGCGCGCGGACAACGCTTCCACTACTGCGCAAGGACTTCATCGTCTCCGAAGCACAGATCGACGAAGCCGCGACCGCCGGCGCAGACGCCATTCTCCTCATCGTGGCGGCGCTTTCTGACCAGGAGCTGCCAGATTTTCGCATTCATGCGGAAGAGAAGCTCGGGCTGGATGCGCTGGTGGAAGTGCACACCGAGGAGGAGCTGAGCCGTGCCACGGCTTGCGGCGCGACTCTGATTGGAGTGAACAATAGAGATCTTCACACCTTTGTTACTTCGGTAGAAACGAGCGAGCGTCTCGCGGCACTCGCGCCGCCCGGAGCGATTCTGGTGAGCGAGAGCGGGATTTCGTCAAGAGCCGATGTTGTCCGCCTGCGCCGCTGCGGTTACTCGGGCTTTCTCGTCGGTGAATCGCTCATGCGCGCGGATGATCCGACCGCGCTCATCCGATCGCTGCAAGGCAAGGGACCGCGGGTAAAGGTGTGCGGAGTGACAAAGGCGGCGGACGCCCTGCGGTGTGGCGAACTCGGGGTGGAGATGCTGGGACTGAATTTTTCCACGGAGAGTAAACGTTGTCTTTCGCCCGCGGCAGCGCGCGCTCTCATCGAGGCGGTGCGTCCTCGTTTCCCGACGATCGAATTCGTGGGCGTCTTTGTAAATCAGCCGCTGGAGTTCGTGCGGGAAGTCGTGAGCGAGCTCGATCTCGACGCCGTGCAACTTCACGGTGACGAGTCTCCGGATTATGCGCGAGAATTGGCCGCGCCTTTTACGATCAAAACGGTGCAGGTGAATGGTGCCGATGCGTTGCAGGACGCCGGGGACTACGATTGCGACGCCATCCTTCTCGATAGCTACAGCGCGCATGCGCGCGGCGGCACCGGGAAAAGATTCGACTGGTCGGTGGCCACGGCGGTGCAGGAAAAGGTGAAGCGACTCATCCTGGCGGGTGGACTCACACCGGAAAATATCGGAGCGGCCATAAAAATGGTGCAGCCTTTCGCCGTGGACGTTTGCAGTGGCGTTGAAGAAGCGCCCGGAAAGAAAGATCACGACAAGCTTCGACGCTTCGTCGCGGCCGCGCGTGCGATTGGTTAATCATGCGATCGCAACCTAACGGCCAAGGTTTCTGGGGCGAGTATGGCGGCCGCTTCGTCGCCGAAACTCTGGTGGCGCCGCTGGAAGAACTCACTGC
>JBDTXE010000035.1:0-11629 GCA_040006335.1 Verrucomicrobiota bacterium
TGGCGCAGCGGCGGAAAATGTCCTCGCGATCATACGCTTCTCCAGCGCGCGACCGTTGGCGGTCGCACCACGGCCTGGTGTCCACGCTGTCAGCGCTGAGCGACCGCGGGAGCGATCAGGCCAGATTCAGTTTTAAGGGCGCGTCCCCGAGCGGTTTTTGTCCCACCGCCGCGTGCACGAACTTGCCCCAGGTCAGATTATCCCGGCCGGCTTGGTGCTCGCGTGCCTTGCGCATGGCCATATTGGACACCGCTTCCACTACCCAGTCGAAATTTACCTGTCCGACCGAGGTGACTTCGGCGTCGGGCGCCGGGTTGCAAAAATCGATCGCCAATGGTTCGCCCTCGCGAATGGCAAACTCGACCGTGTTCAAATCGTAACCGAGATATTCGTTCAAGCGGCGCACTCCGGCTTCGACCTTCTCGACAATACCCTTCGCCGCATTCCATTCCGTCTGGTAGCGGAGATGATACGGGTGCCGCGGTTCGTAGGGCATGACACGGACCTGGCGCTGATCGATCGAATAACAACGGAAGTACATGTCGAACTTCACTTCCTCCTGAAGCATCATGACCAGCTGGCCGGTCTCGCTGTAAGCGCGGTAAAATTCCTCCGGATTATGCAATCGATAGACATTCTTCCACCCGCCGCCGGCAAATGGTTTGAAAAATGCCGGCCAGCCGACGTAGGCGAAGATCGCTTCCCAATCGAGCGGGTAGGCTAAATTCCGGAACGAGTTGGCGTTGGTATCCGGCGGCGGTTCGTGGGAGGGGAGCAACACCGTGCGAGGCACGGAGACGCCGATCTTGGTCGCGAGTGCGTTATTGAAAAATTTCTCGTCCGCGCTCCACCAGAATGGATTGTTGACCACCGCGGTGCCGGTAAGAGCAGCATTTTTGAGGAAGCCGCGATAGAACGGCACATCCTGCGAAATGCGATCGATAATGACATCGTAACCGCACGGCTCGCCCTGGATCACTTTTTCGATTCGCACCGGCTCGGCCACCATTTCCTTGTTCCGCACGGTGTTGTTCACGCGTTCGATAAACGCCCATGGAAACGAGTTTTCCTGACCAAAAAGGATGCCGATCTTTTTCATAACTTGCTTTCGTTAGTCTATCCCCGCCGGGCGCGGCGCGGAGCAAAAGGGTAGCGAAGGAACTCCACTGCGCTACTGCGAAGCTTGCCTCCCCCGCCCCGAAGGCCACGCCCCGGCGGTCAAAGCTTCGACAGATAAAACGGCAGCATGTCGCGCCAGTAATTCCAGTCGTGTCCGCACCATCGGCGGTCGTCCAGCCAGTGCGAGATACCCTTGCTGTGCAGAATTCCCGAGAGACGCATCGATTCGTGCCGGGTGTTATCCCATTCTCCCGTGCCGAGAATAATGTTCATGTGATTGAACTTCCAGGGGTCCGGCATGTTCGGCAGGTATTGGTAGGGGCTGTTGAAATAGACATTCTCATCGTGGTAGCCGTCGAAGAAATCGCTGATGTCGAAAGCGCCGCTCAGACTGAGGAGATGGCTGACCGCGTCGGGATGCCGGAAGGCGATGTTCGCGGCGTGGTAGGCGCCGAGGCTGGCACCGCAGACGGCCACCCGTGGCACGGACGCCTTTCGGCGGGCGTAATCAAAAACATCGTGCACCACCACGTTTTCGTAGGCGAGATGCGTTTTGATCCGGTCGGCCGGATGAATGCTCTTGTTGTAGAAGCTCTCGAGATCGATCGCATCCGGACAATAGACCGTGATGCGACCGCTATCGATGAAAGGCGCCACCGCGTCGACCAGGCCAAAATCCTTGTTCTGATGGTAACGCCCGAAAGAGGTCGGGAAAAGAATTAGCGGCAGGCCGCCGCCTTCGCCAAAGACGAGCATCTCGAACTCACGACTCAAGTGCGGCGTCCACCAGCGGATGTGACTTTCTTCCATGTAAAAAAAGAGTGTTAACAGACTGCCCAGACGAAGGAAATAGCGCAATTCCTCTGCCAACTCCTGGCGATGAGGAACGAGCTGGCTAGAATTTCCATCGCCCGCAGACCGGCGCTTCCTGCAGGGGTATGATTGTTGCGTCCAAAGTCCAGGCAAGCGCGAAATCTCCCAGACTCCGAAATGCCTTCACCTACTTTAACCGGGAACATCCAACGGCATCGCTCCTTTCCGTCGCGTGTCCTGGATAATCAGCGCGATATTCTGGTGTATCTGCCCATCGGGTACCGTCTTTCTCCGCGGCGGCGTTACCCCGTGCTGTATTTGCAGGACGGACAAAATGTGTTCGACGCCGCGACCGCTTTCGCCGGCGTCGAGTGGGGGGTGGATGAAACGGCCCAGCGCCTTATCCGAGAGAAGCTGATCGAGCCCATTATCATTGTCGCGATTCCAAACATGGGCGAAGAGCGCATCCACGAATATGCGCCCACGCGTGCCGTGGCGCTGGTCGGCATGCACAAGAAAAATCGCAGCCACGGTCTCCTGCGAAAGTACGGAAAATTTCTGACCACTGAACTAAAACCGTTTATCGATCGCACTTATCGCACCCGACCGGAAGCGGACGTCACCGGCGTCGGCGGCTCTTCGCTCGGCGGTCTTGCCAGCATCATGCTCGGTCTCTGGTTTCCCCAGAGCTTCCGCCGGCTTGCGGTGATGTCGCCTTCCGTCTGGTGGGATAACCAGATGGTGGTGAAGGTGGTCGAGTCTCTCGAAGAAAAACCGCCATTGCGCATCTGGCTCGACACCGGCACCTGCGAGCCAGGCTGGGAGCGTGCGCGCGCGCTGCGCGATGCTCTCCTTGAAAGAGGCTGGCAACTCGAGGACGACCTGAAATACACCGAAGCGGAAGGGGCCGAACACAGCGAACGCGCCTGGGCGGAGCGAGTGGATCCGATGCTGCGTTTCCTCTATCCGGCTGAACCTCTCACGTCGCCCGCGCTCGCGGGCGCTGCGAACAGGGCGTCACTGTAAAGGTTTCCCGTAGACCTGATAGACGCGCACGTTTCCGCCGACAAAATCCCAATCCTTCTCGTAGCTGAAACTACGCGCGCGCTCGGACCAAACCAGCTCACGCGGACCCTCCGGCCGATTGGAGTCGTAAGCCAGATAGTGATCTTCGCCGGGATGCGACCCAGGTATCCTTTGATAAACCAACACGGCGTGATTGATATCGATGTGCCAGGGTAAAGTGGTGAGAAAGGCGGCGAAGAAATCTCCCCGCGCCAGTGTGGCGTTCAAGTTCTGGTGGGTCTCGATCTGATAGCCGCGGAAAGGTTCTAAAATCATTCGCCAATTGCCGGGGCGCCAGTAGGTCGGCCAGCCTTTGCCAACGTTATCCTGCAAGACTCGTCCCCGCTCCTGGCTCATCTCCCTCACGCCCGCATAGCCGGGAAAAACCACCCGGTCGTTCTCCGGCAGCGTCGGCTTCCAGGCCGCCCGGCGCGTGACCTCGCGAACGCGGGCCGCGAGTTGCGCGTCATCGAGCTTGGGGGCGTGCGGTTCGAAACGCGCAAACTTGCGAAACTGCATCGCCGACCGGCTCAGGACAAAGCAACGGCGGGTGTAGCGTTTTTGTTTGGCATCGTCTCCCCGACGGAGGCGCGCGACGCCATTTTTATATTCGAAGACCGTCATGTTGGCGAAGCCGAAGCTGTCGCGCGCGAATTCGAAGGGAGGCGTGGCCGCAGGCGAGGAAAGCGCAACGCCACAACAGAACAGCAGTAGAATCCAACCCCTCATTCCCCTCATCCTGAAACTCCTTTCCGCTTAGCTGACGGCGCCGTTCAATGGCGCTTCCGCGTAATTGCCGAGACGTCGGAACTTGTCGTAACGCGCCTGCAGCAGCTCTTCGAGCGGAAGAAGGCGGAGACGCGCTAAATGTTCGCGCAACTTATTCCCCAGCGTCGCCGCCATCGTTTCGTGGTCGTGATGCGCGCCACCCTCCGGCTCAGGCACAATCTCATCCACCACGCCCAAATTCATCAGATCCTGCGCGGTGAGCTTCAGTGCTTCTGCCGCCTCCGGCGCATGCCGCCGGTCTTTCCATAAAATCGCCGAACACGCTTCCGGGCTGATAACTGAGTAATAGGCGTTCTCCAGAATCATGACGTGATCGGCGACACCGATGCCGAGAGCGCCCCCCGATCCTCCTTCGCCAATCACCGCCGCGATGATCGGCACGCGGATCTTCATCATCTCGCGCAGATTGACCGCGATCGCTTCGGCGATGTGGCGTTCCTCTGAGCCGATGCCAGGGAAGGCCCCGGGCGTATCGATCAGGGAGATAATGGGCAAGCCGAATTTTTCCCCGAGCTGCATCACCCGCAAAGCCTTGCGATATCCTTCCGGATGAGCGCAGCCGAAATTGCGCATGACGTTCTCTCGGGTATTGCGCCCTTTCTGGTTGGTAATGACGACGCAACGCTCATCACCCAGACGTGCCAGACCGCACGGCATTGCCTTGTCATCGGCAAAGAGACGATCGCCATGGAGCTCCGTCCAATCGGTGAAGCATCGCTCGACGTAATCGAGCGCAAAGGGGCGCTCCACATGCCGCGCGATTTGCACCCGCTGCCAGGCAGTCAGGTTTTGATAAATGTCGCGGCGCGTATCGACAATTTTACTTTCCATCGCCTGAACTTCGGTATCGAAGTCGAGCGCGTGCTCATCGGAGTGATCGCGGATATCCTGCAGCCGGCGCTGCAGTTCCACGATCGGTTTTTCGAAATCCAGCGGCTGAGGTTGTTTCACGCGAGCGAAAGGGGAACTGGGCGCTGCCCTGCGGGGCGGGGACAGGGAGACGACGAACTCCCACCTGATTCAGCGCTGTTCATTCCGTAATGGTGACAGGGGTCTTCCCGTTGACAAGGCTGCTCAATTCCTCCGCGTCCCTGGCGTTGATCCCCAGCCCGAGCGACGGCGCCGGTTGGTCCGTCGCGGGATGGAAGGCGTCGTTCACCGCGTAGATGGTGTAACCGGGAGCCGCGAGGCGAACCCAGCGGGTGCTATTCTGATATTCGCGCGTTCCAAATCCCACCCGTTTCCCGCCTTTCCAAGCCATCACTTCTGCGACTCTGGTGTTGGTTCGCGACGGCTGTTTCCCGGGCGGCAACTTTACTTCGCGGATGTGATATTGCTTAAAGAAATTCCCCTGATTCAGGAGCACGATGAGCTTCGCCTGCGTCTGGATGAAAAGCACGAATTCCGGGTGAGAAATCAACAGCCTCTCGCCGACGTGCAGCATCGTGCCGTTGAGATGGTTCGTCCGCATAATAAGCTCCGGCGTGGATTTCATCTTCTGCGCGACACGGGCGATGACGTCGCCTTTTTTCACGATGTACTCCTGCTTCTCCGGGGAGGGCACGGGGGAGAGCAGAAGATCAGTGTTGATCGCGCCGAGCAGATCTTTCGCTTCTTCGAAATGGGCGCCGTTGGGATATTTCTGGATGAAGGCGGTGAGGGCATCCCGCGCCGGAAGGAGTTTGCCATCCTGTTTGAGCTTCGCCGCTGCTTCAAACTCCGGCATACTGTTGTCGGGCGTGGGCTGAGCCGGGGCCACCTCCGCGCTGTGATGTTCCTCGCGCACGGCCAATTCCTGCCGGAAGAGGACGTTTTTACTGAAATAGTAAGCTCCGCCGAAAATTCCGAGGGCTAGAAGCAAGGCAAAAAGCCATTTCATGGCGAGCCAGGGAAGATGCGCATTTTGGCGTTGCTGTCAGGCACCAGTCGCAGACTGGCCCTCAAACATGGCGACGCTAATCCGGTCGGCGTTTCGTCTCGTCCAGCAACGTCATCAGCAGCTCCGCCCTATCGCCGCCGAGCTACTGCCACCACTGTTCCTTCACCGGCTCTTCTTTCTCCGGCCAGGTGAAATGACAACTCTGACAATAAAATTCTTTCGGGAAAATCTTGAGCGCAAACAAAACGCTCGCGATCGCTGGCGTGAGAAATTTCCGCGTCATCTGCGGATATTCAATCTCGCTCGATCCGCATTGCGGACAGCGCTGCGCGGTTCCTACTTCCGGATCGCTCGTCTCCCATTCGCGCAGGAGCTTCTGCGCCTGCTCGAAATCTCCCTCGCTCACTTTCACTTTCACGTTGGCCTGGGGTTTGGACATGAAAGCCACCCGCTGCAGGGCGCCTTCGCCCATGATATCGGCCCGCACGCCTGCTCCGTGCAGCCGTTCGCGCAGATGCTTCGCCTTGGCTTGGTCGTTGAACGTGGCAATGGTCACCATGGTTGTGCAGTGCCAGCAAACAACATGGTGTGAATTCGTGCAACACTGGCCGGCGGAAACCAGCGATAGAGCATCAGATAAACCAGCACGCCCGTCACCGAGACGTAAAGCCAGATCGGCATCGCCCAGCGCGCGATCCGCCGATGCCGATCCCAGCGTCGCTGGAAAACAGGCACGAGCGTGAGGATGACCAGCGGCAAAGTGACGAAGGCGAGGAGCACATGGGAAATCAGCATCGGGAAATAAATCGCGGCCATGACGCCGTGATAACCTGATGACTTTTCACCCACGTGCGCGTGGTAAGTTACGTAACCCACCAGGAACAAGGTGGAGGAAACAAGCGCGGTGATCATGCAAACCACATGCCGCTGCCAGTAATTACGTCGAATAAAATACCAGCCGGCGCTGATGAAAACGGTGCTGATCGAATTGAGCGTCGCGTTAATGGCGGGTAGATCGGAAATGGCGAACATTACTGAGTGAATCGTTACACCGAAACGCCGCCACCTGAAACCAGCGCCGCAACTTTGCTGGCAAAAGGCGGAAGATGATGAATTGAACTATGCCCGTTCTTGAGTCACCCACCACGCCCTCGGTGGCAGAAAAGCCGCGCGAAAGTCTCGGTTGGCGCATACTGGTTACTGGTCTGCGGCTCTTTCTTGTTCTGGCGCTCGCCGCAACGGCGGGTGGCGCCTGGTATCTGGCCCGCAAAGGCTTCGGGCGTGAATGGCGCGCGCTTCTCGTTGCCGAATTGCACAAGCGCGGCATCGAGGCCTCCGTGCGCCGCGTCACCCTTGACCCATTCCAGGGACTGGTGGCGCAGGACGTTGTTCTCTTCGATTACCGCAACCGGGACAACGTCCTCGCTCAAATCAGTCGTTTGTCGCTGGAGGTGAACTACGGCGCGCTCATCCATCGACAGCCGTTCCTTAATGCATTGGACGTGCGTAACGCCGAACTCACTCTGCCCCTGCCTGCGGGCGCACCGCCGAATTCGCCTCGCGCCCGGGTCGAACATCTGCACGCCCACGTTTATTTTCCTCCCGAACAGATTTTCGTCCGGGAAGCCGATGGTTTTATCGCCGGCATTCATGTCTCGGCCACGGGGCAACTAGTGAAGCGCCATGACTACAAACCTTCGCGTGAACTAACGGAGGAGGAGTGGCAGGAACGGTTGCGCTGGGTGGATCGGACGATTACGGAACTGAGCAAATTTCGTTTTCCGGTCGCCCCGCAACTGCAGCTCAAGTTCAGCGGCGATCTCGAGGAACTCGATCAGGCGAGGGTGGAAGGAACCCTGCGCGCGGAGGCGTTGCAACGCGGCAATTATCAGGCCCGCCAGTTCATGCTAACGGCCGATTATTCCAACGAAACCCTCACCATCTCCCATTGTGCATGGCAGGATGCCATGGGGCAATTTGGCGGCGGGGCGAGGTGGCGCCGCGCGAATAGCGAACTTGTTTACCAGGCCCGCAGCAGCGTCGATTTATCCTCTCTTCTCGAGGCCTGCGGTTTTGGCACTACCCTTCTGCACGACTTCAAACTCTCCGCGTCCCCGCAGCTCGAACTCTCGGGAAAGGCGATCATCGGTGAAGGGCGACCGCAGTGGCAGACGATCGGTCACGCCGCGCTGGGCGCATTCAGTTACAAGGGGATCGCGTTTACCAGCGCGGAAGCCGACCTCTCCTGGGACGGCACGCGCACTCTCCTCCGCGACGTGCACATTCGTCATCCCAGCGGGGAAATGACGGCGGAGCTTCTCGACGCGCCGGAGGACTTCCGCCTCGAGCTTGCGAGCACGATCGACGCCAATGCCCTGCGCTCGCTCGCGCCGGCCGATCTCCGGGAATTCGTGCGCGAAGGGGATTGGCCGCATGCCCCGATCGTCCGATTAACGATTCGTGGCCCAAGCCGCGCCCCCGCGGGCTGGCGCGGCGATGGAAAACTGCAGCTGGATCGCGGCCGGTTTCGGGGCGTCGGCTTCAACAGTGCTGCCGCCGACGTTCATTTCGCCAGCGGGACGGTCACCTACGAAAACTTCCGGGTGGTGCGAGACGAAGGTGTCGCCACTGGCACCATTGTCTACGACTTCGCCCACCACGAGACCCGGCTCAGCAACGTGCATTCGAGTTTGCGCCCGAGCGAGGCCATCATCTGGATCGAGCCCAAACTCTTGAAGGTGGTCACGCCCTACAAGTTCGACCAGCCGCCGAGCGTGACCGTGAACGGGGT
The DNA here is from genome assembly GCA_040006335.1 of Verrucomicrobiota bacterium. Classification (GTDB taxonomy): domain Bacteria; phylum Verrucomicrobiota; class Verrucomicrobiia; order Chthoniobacterales; family UBA10450; genus AV69. The sequence continues at coordinate 8,457 of JBDTXE010000035.1, forward strand.
TTATCAATTTCACGGCGGCAAAGACACCCGACTCGAACTCACGGTCGATTCGCCCCGGCGCATGCAATACGTTTTCCTCGGCAAAACGCTTCCGTTCGACCACGTCGCGGCCAGATTGCTGCTAACGGATGATCGCCTGCAGATCACCGACTTGAATAGTGCGATCTTCTCGGGGGTGGTCCGTGGCAGCGCCGATATTTCGCTCGCGCATAATGACCAGCGCTACCACGCCAGCCTGGAAACCGAGGGCATTGATTTTCCGCGGCTGACCAATCTCTATTTCGATTTCAAAAACGCGAAAGGTTCGCTGAACGGCCGCTACGAATGGGACGGCGTCGGCGACGAGGCGCGCTCAATGTCCGGCAAAGGCAGCATCGACATCCGCAACGGCGAGGTTTTCTCCATCCCGGTCTTCGGGCCGCTGTCCGATCTGGTGAACAACGTCATCCCCGGTATCGGCTACCGGGTCGCGCGCCGGGCGACGGCGACTTTCACCCTCGCCAAAGGCGTCATCCACACGAATGACTTTCGCGTCGACGGCGGCACTTTTGGCATGGTCGGACGAGGCGACGCGCAATTCCTGGAGAACAAGCTCGACTTCGATGTCAGGATCGATGCCAGCGGCCTGGGCATGGTCCTCTCGCCGCTCTACAAATTCTTTGAATACAAGGGTGAAGGCAGTCTCAGTCACCCGACCTGGCGGCCGAAAAATTTCTAGCGCACTTATGCCGCCGAAGTCGCGCAAGAATATCCGAGCCACCGAGCGAGAAAAGTCGGAACCAAAACCGCCCGCCGAAATTCTGCTAGGGGCTCACATGTCCATCGGCGGCGGAGCCCATCGCGCCATTGAGCGCGCCTGCTCGATTCAAGGCAACGCCATGCAAATTTTCGTGAAAAACAATATGCAATGGTTCGCCCGGCCGCTGACGCACGAAGAGATTCGGAACTTTCTGGAACACCGGCAGCGGGGGGAACTGCAGGCCGTTTTTGCGCACGCGAATTACCTGATCAACCTGGCTGCGACGAATCCCCAGTTTCACGCCAACTCCCTCCGCGCTCTGGCCGAGGAACTTACTCGCGCCGATCAGCTCGAGCTTCCGTTTCTGGTGCTGCATCCCGGAGCGCATCTCGGAGCGGGTGAAGAAGCGGGTTTGGAAAAGATTGCGCGCTCGATCGACGCGGTCTTCGCGTCGATCCCAGCGGTGAAGACGAAAATCGCTCTGGAAACAACCGCTGGTCAAGGCTCGTGTCTCGGCGATAAATTCGAGCATCTCGCCTCCATCATCCAGCGCGTGCGCGAACCGGAACGCCTCTGCGTCTGTCTCGACACCGCGCATGTTTTCGCAGCCGGCTACGATATCGGCTCACCTTCAGGAGTCCGCGCTACTTTCCGGGAATTCGATCGAGTAGTTGGCCGTGAACGTCTCGCCGCTCTGCATTTGAACGATTCCAAAACAAAACGCGGGTCGCGGGTCGATCGCCACGCTCATATCGGCGAGGGGGAGATTGGGCTGGAGGCCTTCCGCTTTATCATCAACGAACCGCGCTTCCGCAAACTTCCAAAGGTGTTGGAAACTCCTAAGGGCAAAGAATTGACGGAAGACGTCATGAACATGCGAGTGTTGCGCAGTTTGTGGCACGCGCCGGCCAAAAAAGTGACTTCCCCGAACCAGGCAAAGCAACTAACCAAGAGACGCGTCGTGCGCGAAACCAAAAGGAAACGATGACTGCGAAAGTCAAAAAATCTGAGCCCGCCAAAACCGCACTGATTACTGGAGCCAACAAGGGGATCGGCTTCACCATCGCCAGCCAACTCGCGGAAAAAAACTACCGCGTTTTCCTGACCGCGCGGAAAGCGCGCGCGGGCAAAGAAGCCGCTGAGCGCATCGGTGGAGAGACGTCGTTCATCCACCTCGACGTCACCGATGAAGCCAGCATCAAGGCGGCCGCAAAAGCCTTCGGCGCACAGCACGGTTCCCTGGACGTGCTGGTCAACAACGCCGGCATCATTGTCGATGGCGACGACAAGGTCCTCCAACTCAGGGCCAGACAATGGGAGGAGACGATGCGAACCAACGCGCTCGCGCCGCTGCTTGTCGCCCAGGCCTTCCTGCCCTACCTGAAAAAATCGAAACGTCCACGAATCGTTAATATTTCCAGCGGCGGCGGTCAGCTCGATGGCGGAGCGGACGGCTGGGCGCCGGCCTATTGCATCTCCAAGACGGCCTTGAACAGCGTAACGACTCAGCTCGCGTCAGCCCTGCCGAAATTTGCGGTCAACTGCGTCTGCCCCGGCTGGGTCCGGACGGACATGGGCGGGTCGAACGCGCGCGAATCAGTCGATGACGCCGCCCGCGATCTCGTCTGGCTGATCGATGAGGCACCGCAAAAACTTTCCGGGAGCTTTCTCCGCCATCGCAAACCGATTCCGTGGTAGCCAGCGAAGTCTAAATCAGGGCATCGCTTCGGCTCGGGCCTGGGCAACTTCCCGCGCGATCAGATCGGACCGGCCAAAAATAGAAATAACCTGGTGGCCTGCGGCTTCGATCTTTTCGCGGCCGCCTTCCTCGCGATCCACCAGCACCAGAATAAAAGCAACGTGGCCACCCGCCTGTTCGACCGCGGCGACGGCTTGCAAGGCGGACCCGCCACTGGTGATGACATCATCGACGATGACCACCGTGTCGCCTTCACGGAAGTTGCCCTCGATCAGTTTGTTTCGGCCGTGCGTTTTGGCCGTTTTCCGCACCGTAAAAACCTGCAACTGGTTCGCGGGATCATCGGCGCGCGCCGCGATCCCGATACCGAGCGCCACCGGATCCGCGCCCAAGGTGAGACCGCCGATCGCATTCACGGCCGACCCCGTTTGGCCTCGGCGTTCCTTGATCAACTGCCATCCCAAAGCTCCGATTAGTTGCGCCCCACGCGGGTCGAGCGTGGTTAGACGCGCGTCGATGTAAAGATCACTCTGCGCTCCCGAAGCGAGGGTGAAGTTTCCCTGAAAGACCGACTTTTTGCACAGCAGGGCGAGCAACTCGCCTTTGATCGCCAACGAATCCACCTCGGCCACAACCGCTATTTCAGGAAACGCATCGTCAGCGGGTAACGATAAGGTTTCCCTTCGCTGGCGCGAATCGAGGCGATGATGACGAAAACCACGTTGAGGATGTGCA